>JBBSMV010000018.1:0-19050 GCA_038232975.1 Rhodothermales bacterium | reverse complement strand
CGCACGAGGTCACGATTTTGCTCTCGCAAGGCGCGCGAGAAGCCAGATGCCGGTGCATCGGGCGACGAGTGCCACGCAGCGAGGGCGGAATCTGGCCCGTGAGAGCCGATCTGGGTGAATGTCCACACGCCCTAGTAGGGCTTCCCGGTATGGCTTTTGACAAAACGCCGGGCGGCGCGCTCCGTGCTCCCAAACCGCCGCTTTACGACGCAGGCGGCGTAGAGCTACCCGATCACCGGGCGAGCTCGCCATGCGCCGTGCTCCCTAAGAATGTGTCTATGAAGTTCAAAAGTCAGTCATTCCCGACCCCGATCGGGAATCCAGAGGTCTAGCAAGCCCGGTGGGTCCCCGCCTTCGCGGGGATGACTGGGAAAGGAAAACTGACTTCATAGACAGTCTCTAAAGCGTTTGTTGGCGACGACCCTGGAGGGGCAGACGACGCGTTGGCGTCTTAGCGACGTGCCCGACCTCCAGCCCCGACACCCGAGCGAAGCCCTCTAGCCGCACGTTCCGATGGACCAGCTAGCAGACCAGATCGAGCTCTCCGACATCCCGAAGCTCCCCGACACCGTAGGCCTCAACGACCCAGAAGCCCTCGCCGACGGAATCACCTTCACACAGGCTCCGGCGCAGGTGAGGCCGCTGCCCAAGTCGGTCACCCGGACCGTGCGGCCTGCCCTCGTGCCCCGGCTGCTCGCCAAGCTCATCGACGGGACGGTCGCCGGGGTGCTCTACACGCTCTGCACCGTCGCCGTCGCCGACTGGTTCACCGGCTTCCTCCTCGGCGGCGTCCTCGCCTCGGTCTACCTCCTGCTCTCGGACGGCCTCGATCTGGAGCTCATGCCGCGGCGCTCGCTCGGCAAGCGGATCATGGGCCTGAGCGTCGCCCGCCTCGACGGCGAGCCGGTGTCGGTGTGGACCTCGGTGCAGCGCAACTGGATGTTCACGGTGCTCTACTTCGTGCAGGCGTTCACGTTCGAGGCACCGGCACTCAGCCTTCTCCTCCTGCTCGCCGCGCTCGGGCTGATCGGGTACGAGGTCTACTGGGTCGTTACCTCCCCCGGCGGGGTCCGCTGGGGGGACGACCTCGCCGGCACCGACGTGCTCCAGGTCGTGACCGAGCCGGCCTGATTTCGGCGGCCCGGCAGTTGCGGCGGAGGCGGCGCGGGAGTATGTTGCTGGGGTCCTCGCCCCCTGCTCTCCGCTCTCATGGCCGACGCCGCCCGCTCCGGTAGCTCCCGCTACCTCGTCACCGCCCGCAAGTACCGCCCGCAGACGTTCGCCGACCTCGTCTCGCAGGAGCACGTCGCCGAGACGCTCCAGAACGCGATCCTCCACGGCCGGCTCGCCCACGCCTACCTCTTCAGCGGGCCGCGCGGGGTCGGCAAGACGACGGCGGCGCGGCTGCTGGCGAAGGCCATCAACTGCGAGACGCCACTCGCCGAGCGCACCGGCGCGGAGCCGTGCCGGACGTGCGAGCGCTGCCGCGCCTTCGAGGAGGGCCGCAGCCTCGACGTGACCGAGATCGACGCGGCCTCGAACAATGGTGTCGACGACATCCGCGACCTCCAGGAGCGGCTCCGCATCCCGCCGCAGGGCGCGAACCGCAAGGTCTACATTGTGGACGAGGTCCACATGCTTTCGAAGCCGGCCTTCAATGCGCTCCTCAAGACGCTCGAGGAGCCGCCGCCCCACGTTCTGTTCATCTTCGCCACCACCGAGCCGCACAAGGTCCTCCCGACGATCCTCTCGCGCTGCCAGCGCTTCGACTTCCGCCGCATCACCGTCCCGCAGACCGTCGCGCGGCTCGCCGAGATCTGCGCCGCCGAGGAGATAGACGCCGACGGCGCGAGCCTCCACCTCATCGCCCGCAAGGGCGACGGCGCGCTGCGCGACGCCCTCTCGGTCTTCGACCAGGCTGTCTCGCTCTGCGGCACCACGCTCCGCTACCCGGAGCTCGCCGAGGCCCTAGGGGTCGTCGAGACCGACCTCTTCTTCGACGTCACCGACCGCGCCGACGCGGGCGACCGGGCCGGGCTGCTCCGGCTCGTCGAGACGCTCGTCGGACGGGGCTACGACCTGCAGGAGTTCCTGGCCGGCCTCGCCGAGCACCTGCGCAGCCTCTACGTCGTCGTCTCCACCGGCGCGGCTGACCTGATCGAGGCCGACGCCGCCACGCGCGACCGCTACCTCGCCGCCGCCGCCGAGCGCGCCGAGCCGGACCTCCTCCGGGCGCTGATGCTCGTGGACGAGGCCGAGCGCGAGATCAAGAACAGCCCGCAGCCGCGCCTCCGGCTCGAGCTGGCGCTGCTCAAGCTCGCCTCGCTGGAGCGCACCGCCGACCTCCGCACGTTGATCCAGAAGCTGGAGCGGCTCGAAGCGATGATCGAGCGCGGCGAGGTCCCGGCCGCCGCGTCGCCCGAGGCCGCCCCGCGCCCCACGGCTCCGCAGAGCGCCGAACCCGGCCCGCCGGCCTACACGCCCGCCGCACCTGCCAAGCCGAGGCCGGCACCGCCTCGTTCCGAGACCAAATCGCTTCCCGAGGCACCGCCCGTTCCCGAGCCAGAACCTCTTGCTGAAGCAGAGCCGGTTTCCGCGGCGGAAGAGGGCGTGCCGGAGCGCAGCGCGCCGGAAGCTGTCGCAGAGCCGGAAGCCGCTCCCGAGGCGCTGGAGCCGGAGCCTGCCGAGCCGAGCGCGGGGGCCGCGCCGTCGGCGGGGCTGGGTCTCGGGCTGTTCGGCCCCCCCGCGTTGCAGCGGCCGAAGCCCTCCGGCAGCGAGCCGTCGGGCGCACTCGGCGACGGGGCCGGGGGCCGCGCCGCTGCCGTCAGCGTTGCCCCGAGCGACGTCCATTTTGGCGTCTCGCTCGGGCGCGTGCGCGAGGTCTGGCCCCGGATGATCGCCGCCGTGAAAGCGGAGCGGCCGTCGGTGGCCGGCGTGCTGGCCCACGTCGAGCCGGTCGGGGTCAAGCACGGCGATGTGCAGGTCGCCGTGCCGAGCGTGTTCGTGCAGCGCCTGCTCGAGAGCGAGGCCGAGACCTTCACCGACGCCCTCGCCGAGGCGATGGGCGAGGCCCCGCCCCCGCTCGCCTTCGTCGTCCGCGCCGCCGACGAAACCGCCGCGCCGGCCGACCCGTTCGAGCGCATCAAGCAGCTCCGCCACGAGAACCCCGTGATCCGCGCCATCTTCGAGCAGTTCGGCGGCGAGATCGTGTGGACGTGAGGGCTGATTGGCTTCGCCGACCTTCGGGTCGTGAAACGTGATTCGTGAACTTGTCCTCAGCGGTCGTGCTCGGTCTCACGAATCACGTTTCACGAATCACGCAATGCCACCCTTCGTTGTCCCTCAACCCTTAGCCCCACCGCAATGGACCAGCCCAACATGGCCGACCTCTTCGGCAAGATGATGGAGATGCAGCAGAAGATGGCCGAGACGCAGGAGGCCCTCGCCGAGCAGACCGCCACGGCCGAGGCCGGCGGCGGCATGATCAAGGTCACGGCCGACGGCCGGGGCCGCGTCACGGCGATCAAGATGGAGAAGGAGGTCGTCGACCCCGAGGACCTCGAGCTGCTCGAGGACCTGCTCGTGGCCGGGGTCAACAAGGCGCTGGCCGAGGCGGAGGCGCTGCGCGAGGCCGAGATGAAGAAGGCCGCCGGCTCGTTCCTGCCGCCCGGCCTGGACCTCGGCGGAATGATGTAAGTGACGACCGCCGAGTTGCGCGTGTCGAGTGATTTCCGAGCGTGACCCATCGTTGTCACCCGATCACACGAGCTTCCCCCATTCGACATTTGACATTTGTAGCTCGCCAATGCACATCACCTCCGAATCGGTCGAAGCCCTCGTCGAGCAGTTCTCGAAGCTGCCGACCGTCGGGCGCAAGACGGCGCAGCGGCTCGCGGCCTACGTGCTCAAGATGCCGCGCGAGGAGGTCGTCGAGATCGCGCGCGCGCTCGTGGCGGTCAAGGACCGCGTCAAGGAGTGCTCGGTCTGCTTCAACGTGACCGACACCGACCCCTGCCCGATCTGCCTCTCGCCCAAGCGCACCGCCTCGGTCCTCTGCGTCGTCGAGGAGCCGAACGACGTCTTCGCGCTCGAACGGACGAACGAGTACCGCGGCCTCTACCACGTCCTCGGCGGGGCCATCTCCCCGCTCGACGGCATCGGACCGGACGACCTCAAGGTGCGCGAGCTCGTCGCCCGCGTCGCCGCCCCACCTGCGCCCGCTGCCGACGGCACGGCCGAGGCGGGTGTTGCTGAGGACGTGCCGGCCTACCGGCGGGAGCCGGTCCAGGAGGTCATCCTGGCGATGAACCCGAACGTCGAGGGCGACACGACGGCCTACTACATCGCGCAGCTCCTCGAGCCGCTCGGCACGAAGGTCACGCGCATCGCGCGCGGCCTCCCCATCGGCGGCGCCCTCGAGTACGCCGACGAGGCCACACTCACGCGCGCGCTCGAAGGCCGCTCGCGGGTGTAGGTGCGCGTCTACCTCGACATCTGCGCGGTTCAGCGCCCGCTTGACGCGCAGTCCCAACTTCGCATTCGCCTCGAAACCGAAGCAGTGCTCGGCGTGCTCGCAGCCTGCGCATCCGGCTTCGTCGAGCTCGTGGCCTCCGACGTCCACTTTATCGAGACGGCTCGGAATCCGCATCCGAAGCGGCGAGCCTTCGTGCTCGAAGTGCTCGGGCTCAGCTTGGAGCAAATCGAGGTCTCCGAGGGGGTAGAGGAACGCGCTGCTACCTATGTCCGCGCCGGGATCGCTGCCCTCGATGCGTTGCACCTCGCGGCCGCCGTTCAAGCCGAGGCAGACTTCTTCTGCACCACCGACGACCGGCTCGCGAGCCGAAGCCGCAGGGTGAACACTGAAGCTACCCGTGTCGTATCACCGCTCGAACTCGTAACTCGACTGGACCAGCTATGATCGTCTCCACGCGACCGCTGAACGAGGTGACTCACGATGCCATCCGCCTGCTTGCCCGCGAGCTGGGCGTGGTAGACACGGCTCGCTTCCTCAACCAATTCGGGGCCGGACAAGGCGACTACACGGCTGAACGCGCGGCTCTCTTCGAGGGGGTAACGCTGGGGGAGCTCGTTGAGGAAGCTCGCCGCTTCCGCGCAGAGCAAAACACCTGACGGCCCACCGGTGCGCCTCGAAGGCCGCTCGCAGATGTAGCCGCAAATTTACCCTACTTTATCATCTAGTTTTGTAAAGCGTATGAGTGATGCAACCGTAGTCTGTCCATTGTGTGCTGAATCGATCCAAGCGGAAGCGGTCAAGTGTCGCTACTGTGGAGAGTGGCTAGACGAGCGTGGACTCGCCCGCGTGAGGGGTTCCCAAACAGATCACCCCACAGTTATCGCCATACGCAAGAACAGTGGTAATGCCTTACCTGCCCTCGCTAGCTTCTTCGTGCCTGGGCTCGGCCAACTCATTCAGGGGCGCATCCTGGCGTCCGCTGCGTTCTTTGCACTTGCTTGCCTCTGCTGGATTATCACACTTGCTAGCCTGGGTATCCTCTTTCTTCTAGGTCTCGTTTCTTCTAGGTCTCGCCGCTAATATCTGGGCGACGGTCGACGCGGCGCGATGGACTGAGTGACATTGGAAGAGTTCACCGAAGAAGTGCGGCGTACTCTAGCGCCGCCAGTACGTCTTCGCGCTCCAGGTCTTCGTAGTCGGCCAGAATGTCCTCCGTGCTCATCCCCGCGCTGAGCAGCTCGAGGATGGTCTCCACCGGATAGCGAAGCTCCCGGATGCAGGGCTTGCCGTGGCAGATGGCCGGGTCAATCGTGATGAGGTCTAGGAGCATACCGGCCGATATAGCTCACGCCGCCGCGCGCTCCTGGTCAGCGTACTGAAGCTCGTAGAGCGTGCGGTAGAGGCCGCCGAGGGCGAGAAGGTCCTGGTGCGTGCCGCGCTCGCGGATCGCGCCCTTGTGCATCACCAGAATCTGGGCCGCGTCCTGGATCGTCGAAAGCCGGTGGGCGACCACCAGCGCGCTCCGGCCCTCCATCAGCGTGCCGAGCGCCGTCTGGACCAGCTCCTCGGTCTCGGTATCCACCGAACTGGTAGCCTCGTCGAGGACGATGATCGCCGGGTCGTAGACGAGCGCGCGGATGAACGAGACGAGCTGGCGCTGCCCGTGCGAGAGCGTCACCCCGCGCTCGCCGATCTCGTGGGCGAGGCCGTCGGGCAGCACCTCGATGAAGCGGTCGGCCCCGACGAGGGCGATGGCCCGTTCGACATCGCCGATGTCTTTGGCTGGGTCGCCCAGGGTGATGTTGTCGGCGAGGGTGCCGGAGAAGAGGAACACGTCCTGGAGCACGAGGCCGATGTGGCTGCGGAGCGCGTCGAGGGCCAGCTCGCGGATCGGGACGCCGTCCACCCTGATCTCGCCGCGCTGCACGTCGTAGAACCGGAGCAGCAGGTTGATGATCGTCGTCTTGCCCGAGCCGGTAGCCCCGACGAGCGCGACGGTCTGGCCCGGCTCGACGGTGAACGACACGTCGCGGAGCACCCAGTTCGGCTCGTCGGAGTCGGGGAGGCTCTCGTAGGCGAACCAGACGTGCTCGAACTCGATCCGCCCCTGGCAGCCGTCGAGCGAGCGCGGCACGGCCGGCACGGGGAGCGCCTCGTCGTGGTCGAGCACGTCGAAGACCCGCTCCCCGGCGGCCATCGCGGCCTGGAGCGTGTTGTACTGGTCGGAGAGGTCGCGGATCGGCTCGAAGAAGCGGCGGACGTACTGGATGAATGCGATGAGCGTGCCGAGGCTCAGCGCCGCGCGCATCGCCTCGGTGCCGCCGAACCAGATCACGAGGCCGAGCGCGAGGCTGGCGATCAGGTCCACGGCCGGGAAGAAGAGGGCGTAGTAGAAGATGCCCTTGACCTGGGCCACGCGGTGGGCGTCGTTGATGGCGCGGAAGCGCTTTAGCTCCTCGGCCTCGCGGTTGAAGAGCTGGACGACCCGCATCCCGGTGACGTGCTCCTGGAGGAACGAGTTCAGGCGGCTGACCTGCTCGCGCGTCTCGCGGTAGACCACGCGGACGCGGTTGCGGAACGTCATCGTCGCCCAGAACATCAGCGGCATCACGGCCAGCGTCACGAGCGCGAGCCGGACGTTGAGGCTGAACATGAAGTAGGCGATGAAGACGAGCTGCGAGAGGCTCCCGAGGATCGAGACGACGCCGGCCGAGAGGAGGTCCGAGAGCGCCTCGATGTCGCTCGTGGTCCGCGTGATGAGCCGCCCGATGGGGGTCCGGTCGAAGAAGGCGAGGGGCTGGCGCTGGATGTGGCGGAAGACGCGGGTGCGCAGGTCGTAGAGCGCGCGCTGCCCAACCCACTGCGTGAGGTAGCCCCCGGCGAACGCCGTCAGCCCCTGCCCGACGAGGACCAGCACGAGGACCCCGACGAGCCGGAGCAGCCCCGGCACGTCGCCCTCGACGATGTGGTTGTCGATGGCGAGCTGGACGAGCTTGGGCTGGTACGCGCCGAGGAACGCGGTGGCGAGGACGAGGACGCTAGCGACGAGCACGCGCCCCTTGTAGGGACCGAGGAACGCGAGGATGCGGCGGAAGAGCCGTCCGTCGTAGACGGTGGCGTCTTCGGCCTTCTCGCTGGCCTGTCCGTTGGTGCTCGCCTCGTTCGCCACGCTGGTCTCTGATGCGTGATGCGTGAAACCGGGCACAGCCGTCTAGCCCGAGCTCACGCATCACGCATCACGGGTCACGCGATACGCCTCTAATTCCCGAGCCGCCTCGGTGTTCTGGAAGACTGATCGGGCCTGGGCCACGAGCGGGGCCGCGTCCTCATAGCGCGCTGAGAAGTGGGTCAGCAGGAGCCGCCCAGCCCCGGCGTCGCGGGCGACCTCGGCGGCCTGCCGGGCGGTCGAGTGGCCGGTCTCGGCGGCGCGCTCGCGGTGCTCCTCGCCAAAGGTCGCCTCGTGCAGGAGCACGTCCGCGCCCTCGGCGAGGCGTCGCCCGCCGTCGCACGGCCGGGTGTCGAGGCAGTAGGCGAACGCCGCCCCCGGCCGCTCCGGCCCGACGACCTCTTCCGGTTGCACGGTGCGCCCGCCTGCGGTCGTCACCGCCTCGCCGCGCACGAGCCGGCCGATCTCCGCCCCGGCGACCCCGAGCGCCTCCGCCTTCGCCGCGTCCACGCGCCCCGGCCGGGGCCGCTCCTCGAGCCGGAACCCGACGGCGAAGACGCGGTGCTCCAGCGGCCGGGCCTCGACGGTGAAGGCGGCGGTCTCGTAGACGACGTCGTGCTCGAAGCCTTCTTCGAGCACGACGTAGCGCACCTCGAACGGGAGCCAGTCGTTTTCCAGTCCGGGTAGCGATTCCAGGATGGCTCGCAGCCCGGCGGGGCCGGCAATCGTGAGCGGCTCGGTCCGCTCCAGAAGCGCGGCCGTCGTGAGGACGCCGGGCAGGCCGTAGAGGTGGTCGCCGTGGAGGTGGGTGATGAAGACGGCCTCGATGCGGGAGCGCTTGACGCCCGCGCGGAGGAGCTGGAACTGCGTCCCCTCGCCGCAATCGAAGAGCAGGACGCGGCCCTCGCGCCGGAGCGCGCACGCCGAGAGGTGCCGCCCGTGCGCCGGGATCGCTGCACCCGTGCCGAGCGGGATGATCTCCGTTTGAATGGGCATGGCGCGGATAAAAACGTAGGGGTGACGCATGCGTCGCCCTTACGAACGAGGCGGACAGCCGCTATCAAACAACCTCGGCGAGCGCCTCCTCGAGGAGCTGCTTCCGGTAGAGGTCGGCGTAGAGGCCGCCGTGCTCGACGAGCGCCGCGTGGTCACCGCGCTCGGCGATGGCCCCGTCGTCTAGCACCAGAATCTGGTCGGCGTCCTGGACGGCCGAGATGCGGTGGCTGACCACGACGATGGTGCGCCGGCCGTAGTGGCGGCGGAGGTGCCCGAGGATCGTCGCCTCGGTGCGCGTGTCCACGGCCGAGAGGGCGTCGTCGAAGATCAGGATGCGCGGGTCGCGGATGAGGGCGCGGGCGATCGCGGTTCGCTGCTTCTGGCCGCCCGAGAGCGTGATCCCGCGCTCGCCGACGCGGGTCTCGAACCCGGCCGGGAAGTCCTCGACGTTGGCGAGCAGGTCGGCCTCGCGCGCGGCCTGCTCGATCTCGCGCGGCGCGGCGTCGAGCTCGCCGAAGGCGATGTTGTGCCCGACGCTGTCGGAGAAGAGGAAGACCTCCTGCGGGACCACGCCGATGTTCGAGCGCAGGGTGCCGAGCGGGACCGTCTGCACGTCGCGGCCGTCCACCTTGACCGTGCCGCGCGTCGGCTCGATCAGGCGCGGGATCAGCTCGACGAGGGTAGACTTGCCCGAGCCGGTCCGCCCGACGATCCCGAGGGTCGTCCCGGCGGGCACCTCGAAGCTGAGGCCCCGGAGGACGCCCGGCCCGGTGTCGGTGTAGCGGTAGCTCACATCCTCAAACGTGATCCGGCCCTCGATGGCCTCAATGGACAGGTCCGTCCGCTCGGTGTCGAGCACGTCGGGGTCGGTGTCGAGGATGTCGAAGAGGCGGCTCGCCGAGGCGCTCGCCTGCTGGACCATCGAGATGACGTAGCCGAAGGACGCCACCGGCCACGTCATCATCGCCACGTAGATGATGTACTCGGCGATGTTGCCGAGCGTGATCGTCCCCTCGATCACGAGCCGCCCGCCGATCCAGACGACGAGGATCGTGCTCGCGCCGATGAGGATCTGCATGACCGGGCGGAAGGCGGCGTCGACGAGCGCGAGGTCGAGCGCGCGGTCCTGGTAGCCCCGGCTCTCGTCCTCGAAGCGCTCGGCCTCGAACGCCTCGCGCGTGTACGCCTTGACGACGCGGATGCCGGCGAGGGCCTCCTGCACCCGGCTGGTCAGCGCCGAGTACTGCCGCTGCATCGCGTCGGTGCGCGTGTGGACGAGCTTCGAGACGAAGAAGATCGCAACCGCGAGGGCCGGCATCGGCGCGAGCGCCCACAGCGTCAGCACGGGCGAGATCAGGAGCATCACCACCAGGACCGTCGCCACCGTCGTGACGGCGCGGACGGCGTACATGATCGCCGGGCCGATGTAGCGGCGGACCTTCTCGATGTCGCTCGTGGCGCGCGTGATCACGTCGCCCGTCGGGGTGCGGTGGTAGAAGGGGGCCGAGAGCGTCTGGAGGTGCCCGTAGAGCCGGTTCCGCAGGTCGAACTCGATGTGCCGGCTCGCCACCACGACCGTCCGCCGCGTTAGGAACGAGAACACGCCGCTGATGACGGAGAGCCCGAGGATGGCGAGCGCGAGCACGACGAGCGTGTAGGCGAAGTATGCCCAGAGGAACCCCTCGACGGGCGTGCCCGCGTAGAGGCTGTGGACCGTCACCATGCGCGGGATCGCGTCCACGGCCACGCGCACCACGACGGGCACGACGATGGCGAAGCCCGCCGAGGCGAGCGCGGCGAGCAGGCCCGGAATCATCAGGCCCTTGTAGCGCCAGAGGTACGGGTTGAGGCGGCGGAGCGGGTGCATCGGCGACGGCGAGCGTGGGTGGTCTCCCGAACGCTCCGCTGTAAGCGGTGATCCGGCGCGGAGGGCTTTCAAGAGTGGAAGAGCGGAGGATTTCCGTCCCGGTCCTCGCCCGGCGATGAATCACCGGGCTGACCAAGACGAAGGACGCTGAAGCGCCCTAAATCAGCCTCCTACTTTCAACCGGTCTCCCACTCTGAACAGCCCCACAGGGGCCTACCCACTTTTATTCGTCAGCCGGTGGCTCACCGCCGGGCGCGGGTGAGAACCCACGCCGCGCCCTCCCTCCGCCCCTCCCATTCCCTCCATTTCCCGCTGTCTCGTCCCTCTTTTCTCTCTCCTCTATCTTCTCTCGGCCCCCCGCCCTTACGTCTCGATGACCGTTACCTCCGGGTGGACGCGGTCCTTCGGGATGAGCGCGGGCCAGTAGGCAATCACCTCGCTCGGGCGGGGGCGGCCCCCGGCGAAGCCCGTGACCGCGCTCGGGCCGGTCAGGATCAGCGGCGCGATCTCGCGGCCGAACTGCTCCACCGCCGCCTTGTCCTGCGAGCGGACGGAGACGCGGAGCATGACCTCGTCGAGGTCGGCCTCGCGCCCGGCGCGCGCCGTGTCGTCCTCGGTGAGCGCGCCCGCGCCGATCAGCTCGCTGCGGTATTCGTCAAACTCCAGCCCGAGCGCATCGAGGCGGTCTTTCAGAATCTGCGCGGCGGCGCGGGCCTTCGCGGCGGCATCGGGCCAGGCATAGACGAGCGTCGAGGACGCCTTCCAGCCGTCGGCGTAGGCGGCGCTGACCTTGTAGAACGCGGTGTCTGGCTCGCCGTGGATGCCGTGGACGCGGACCCGGTTCTCGCCGTCACTCTCCAGGTGGATCGAGGTGAAGTCGGCGACGCCGTCGGGGGTGATGTAGTCTCTCGGGTCGCCGATCTCGTAGAGGAGCTGCTCGGCGACGGTGGCGGTCGAGACGAGGCCGCCCGAGCCGTCGTGCTTGGTGACGGTGAAGGTCCCGTCGGGCCGGGCCTCGACAATCGGGAAGCCGATGCGGGCCATGTCGGGGACCGTCTGCCAGTCGGTGAAGTTGCCGCCGGACGACTGCGCGCCGCACTCGAGGATGTGCCCGGCGACGGTGCCGGCGGCCATCTTGTCCCAATCCTTGCGGTCCCAGCCGAACTCCCAGATCATCGGGGCGAGCGTGAGGCCGGTGTCGGTGGTGCGCCCGGTGATGACCACGGCCGCGCCCTGCCTCAGCGCCTCAACGATCGGGCCGGCCCCGAGGTAGGCATTCGCGCTCACCATCTGGTCGCGGACCGGGGCGAGCGGCTCGCCCGTCTCCATGTGCTTCAGCGCGACCCCGTCGGCGAGCAGCCCGTCCAGGTCGTCCAGCAGGTCATCGCCCGTGACGACGGCGATCTTGAGGCCGGCGATGCCGCGCTCGCGGGCGTTCTCGACGATCCGGTCGCGGCAGGCAATGGGGTTGACGCCGCCCGCATTCGAGACGATGGTGAAGCCCTTCGCCTGGATGTCCGGCAGCAGCTCGGTGACGACCTCCACGAAGTCGCGCGCGTAGCCGAGGCTGGGGTCGCGGAGCTTCTGCTTCTGGAGGATCGACATGGTGACCTCGGCGAGGTAGTCCATCACGAGGTAGTCAATGGGGCCGTTCCGCGCCTGGTCAATGGGGGCGCGCTGGAGGTCGCCCCAGAAGCCCTGGCCGGAGGCGATGCGGATCGTGTCTTTCATAGCGGAGGTGCGGGTGAACGGGAGGCCGAGAAAGGTACGCCGGGCGTGGCCGGTGGACGGCCAGACGGTGGACCGTGGTGCCATTCTTCGGGCGAACGGCCGTTCGCCCCTACGGGCGCATTGCGCGGCGGTCTCGGTACCTTTGCCATCTTCCCTTCGCTCTTCCGCTCTTCCGCTCCTCAAACGTAGGGACTCTGCGCCCGCGCCGCCGCGAGCTTCTGCGTGTCGATGGCGATGACCAGCTCCTCGTTCGTCGGGATCGCCCACACCTGGACGGCGCTGGCGTCGGTCGAAATCTTCGCCGCGACCCCGACGGCCGCCTCGTTGCGCGCCGGGGCGATCTCGATGCCGAGGCCCTCCAGCCCGGCGCAAATCTGGGCGCGGATGCGCGGGCTGTTCTCCCCGATCCCGGCGGTGAAGACGAGCGCGTCGGCCCCGCCGAGCGCGGCGAGGTACTGCCCGAGGTAGCCCTTCGCCCGGTAGCAGAACACGTCGACGGCCTGGCGGCAGCGCAGGTCGCCGTCGTCGGCCTCGGCCAGGAGGTCGCGCATGTCGGCGGCGTAGCCGCTCAGCCCGAGCAGGCCGCTGTAGTTGTTCAGGAGCGTGTGAACCTCGGCCAGCGTCAGCTCCTCCTTCTCGACGAGGTCGAAGACGATGCTTGGGTCGAGGTCGCCGGAGCGGGTACCCATCACGAGGCCGGCCAGCGGGGTCATCCCCATCGAGGTGTCCACGCTCCGGCCGTCGCGGATGGCGCAGAGCGAGCAGCCGTTGCCGAGGTGGGCGGTGATGACGCGGCTGTTGCGCTTCTCGATGCCGGCGAGCCGGTAGAGCTCGCGGCTGACGTAGTAGTGGCTGGTGCCGTGGAACCCGTAGCGGCGGATCTTGTGGCGGCGGTAGAGCCGGTTCGGGATCGCGTAGAGGTAGGCGCGCTCGGGGAGCGTCTGGTGGAAGGCGGTGTCGAAGACGGCGACGTGGGGCACGTCGGGGAGCGCCGCCTGCGCCGCCTGGATGCCGCGCAGGTTGGCCGGGTTGTGGAGCGGGGCGAGGTCGAAGGCGTCGCGGATGGCCTCGACGACCTCGGGGTCGATCAGGACGGAGTCGGCGAAGCGCTCGCCGCCGTGGACGACGCGGTGCCCGACAGCCTCGATGGGCACGCCGAGGGTCGAGTCGCCCTCGAAGAGCGTCTTCATCACGAAGCGGAGGGCCTCGGTGTGGTCGGCGGCCTGGAGCGCCTGCCGCTCTTTCTTGCCCTCCCCAATTCGCACCGAGGCCAGCGCCGAGACGGCCCCGATCCGCTCGACCTGCCCCTCGGCGAGCGTCGCGCGGGCCTCGACGTCGAGCACGTCGAACTTGAGCGACGACGAGCCGCAGTTGATGACGAGAACGATCACGAGAGTTTCGAGGTACGAGGGGTGAATGCCGAGTGGGTGCCGAATGGTACTGCGTCGCTCGGAGTTTCCCATTCGACCCTCGAAACCCGCCACTCGTCCCTTTCCACATGCAGCCGAGCGACCTCGACAACGTCCACTGGGTGATCCTCGGAGCCGTCGTCGGCTTCTTCGTGCTGGCGTTCATCCTGCTCTACCCAGTCTACCGGTTCCTGAACCGGGAGGAGGAGAGCAGCCGCTCGTGGACGCCCGACGAGATCGCCCGCCGCCAGCCCCGCGGCGACGGCAGCGCCGGGGAGCCGCCCGAGCCGAGGCCGCGCCCCTGACGCCTATTCCCCGCTCGCCGGGGCCGCAGCGTCCTCGACGAACAGGTAGGGCTCCAGCTTCTCGAACGTCTTCGGGCCGATGCCTTTGACCCGGACGAGGTGGCCCGGCTGGGCGAAGTCGCCGTGGGCGGCGCGGTAGGCGACGATGCGCCCGGCGAGCGCGGGGCCGATGCCGGGCAGCCGCTGGAGCAGGCTCTCCGAGGCCGTGTTGAGGTTCATCCGCACCGGCCCCGGCTTGGCGGCGCGCGGTGCTTCTGGCTCGCCCATCGCAGCAGCAACCGGGGCCGCGCCCTCCGGTGGGGTATCGCGCGCGGCGGCGCGGGCCGAGTCCGGCGCGGCGGCGTCGGCTCGGAGCGTGGCGGTGCGCGCCTCGAAGTCCGCGTCGAGCGCGGCGTAGTGCTCCGGCGCATAAGGCACCGCTTGGCCCTGCCAGGTGCGGACGCCCAGCCCGGCCAGGAGCAGCCCGGCGGCGAAGAGGAGCGCGGCGGCTTCGGTCGCGGTGACGGCGAGGCGCTGCTGGAGCTTGTAGAGCGGACGCATCGAGGGGTCGGCTGGAGAACGGAGCGCGGGCACAGGCCGGAGGCAGGTCAGGCGTGCTCCTATAGACACCGGGCGTGGCGGCGCGTAACCTCCGGCGCGCATTTTCCCGGCACCCGAACGCCTCGCAGGCGTTGACCCACGACTCCCGACTCTTGACTCCCACCCTGCATGATCGTCCGCACCGACGCCGTCGTGCTCCGCGCCATCGAGTACGGCGAGACGAGCCTCATCGTCACGCTCTTCACCCGGCGGCACGGGCGCGTCACGGTGATGGCGAAGGGCGCGCGGCGGCCGAAGAGCCGCTTCGGCTCGGCGCTCCAGCCGATGGCCTACGTCCAGGTGGTCTACTACTACAAGCCCGGCCGGGGCCTCCAGACGCTCAAGGAGAGCGCCCACGTCCAGGCGCTCCACGGCGTCGTGGCGGGCATCGAGAAGATCACCGTCGGGCTGCGGCTCGTGGAGCTGGTGCGGGCGCTGACCGAGGACGAGGAGGCCAACCCGCTCCTGTTCACTCTCCTCGTGCAGGCCCTCCTCCGGCTCGACGAGGCGGCCGAGCGCGCCGCCAACGTGCTGCCCTCGTTCCAACTCCGGCTCGCCGCCGTGCTCGGCTTCTCGCCGGACGTCCAGCGCGAGGCCGTGCTCGCGCTTCCCGCCGGGGGCGGCGTGCTCGCGCTCGACACCGGGGCGGTACTCCCGCTCGCCGCCGCGCCGAAGGCCGGCGTGCGCGCCGGGCGGCAGGCCCTCCGCGCCTTCGCCGTGTTCGCCCGCGCCGACCTCGACACTGCCCTGCGCCTCGCGCTCACGGACGACCTCCGCGCCGAGGTGAACCGGCTCGTCGACGCCTACCTGCGCTACCACGTCGAGGACGCCTACCCGGACCGCGTCCGCAAGGTCGCCAGCCAGCTCGTAGCCCCCACCTGAGCCGGAAGGCCGGCCCCAAGCCGGTGGCTCTGCCGGTGGTTGATCGCGGGAGTCGGGGCGGCGGAGGGTGAGGATAACAGGGGTTCTGCCCCGACATGCCCAGACTCCCACACATAATGCCCGCCCCTTGGTTAGTAGGCTGCGAACCCTGCTGCGCCTGCCGAGCGACCGCCACGACCGGGCGCACGAATTTTATGTGCGTTATGTAGAAAGAAAGCCGCTCGGTTTGGGAGCGGGGCTTGACTTTGCGGAATGGAGATATTATGTTAGCGTTTTGGTTGCACTCCAATCTGTGCTTCTCTATAAGCCCCTGCCTCTATGAGCCGGAAACACCTCACCTCCAAGCAGCACGCCTTCCTGCAGTTCCTCGCCGAGCATGTGCGCAAGCAGAAGGTCTGGCCGACCTACCGCGAGATCGTCGACTACTTCGGCTACCGCTCGCCCAACTCGGTCACCCAGAACCTGCAGGCGCTCGCCAAGAAGGGCTACCTCAGCCGGGACCACAACGGCTACCGGCTCGTCGGGCAGCGCGGCGGGGTGCAGCCCGCTGGCTTCCCCATCCAGGGCACGATTGAGGGCGGCACCTTTGAGATCAGCCTCACCATCGACAAGCTCACACTGCGCGACCTCTTCCCCGGCCTCGACAAGACCTTCGCCGTCCGCATCGACGGGCAGGAGGTGCGCGGGATCGACCGGATAGACGGCGGCTACCTGCTGCTCCAGGACGGCGAGATCGGCGACGGCCACCTGTCGGCGGTCCTGCACGACGGCGCAGTCGCCCTCGGCCGGGTCTACCGCGACGAGGACCGTCTCCGCCTCGAGCACCTCGACGGCACCGAGGCCGGGATAGCGGCGGATGCCCCCGGCTTCCAGCTCCTCGGCCGCTATGCCGGCCACATCAACCAGCGTGGCATCGCCCGCGCGCCCAGCCAGGACTACGCCGAGCACGCCCTCGACGATGTGGTCCTAGCAACCACCTGAGCGGTCTCCCGCTTTCGCTCCACGGCGTCGGACCTCCCCGGTTCGACGCCTTTTCTTTGTCTCAGGCAGGTTCTCATGCAGGAGCACGCGCATCAGGAGCATACACTCTCCGTCTACCGGACCGCTCGCTACTTCGTCCTCGGCGACGCCTCCGGGCCGGCCGAAGAGGTGTGGCTGGCGTGCCACGGCTACGGGCAGCTCGCACCGTACTTCCTCCAGCACTTCCACCCCGTCGCGGCCCCGCACCGGCTCGTCGTCGCACCGGAGGGGCTGTCCCGCTTCTACCTCGACGACCACCGGCGCGTCGGGGCCTCGTGGATGACGCGGGAGGCCCGGCACGACGAGATCGCCGACTACGTGCGCTTTCTCGACACGGTCTACGCCGACGTGCTGACGCGCGCCGGGCGGGACCGGGTGCGGCTTACGGCGTTCGGGTTTTCCCAGGGCGGCGCGACCGTCACGCGCTGGCTCGCCCACAGCCCCGCCCTCGGAGCGCCGCCGGCCGAGCGCCTCGTGCTCTGGGGATCGGTGCTCCCGCACGACCTCGACCTCGACGAGCACGGCGCGTGGCTGCGCCGCACCGGCCTCACGTTCGTCGCCGGAGGCACGGACGTCTATGCCACGCCGGAGCGCCTCGCCGAGCAGGAGCGCCTGCTGCGGGAGGCCGAGATTCCGTTCGAGACCGTCCGCTTCGGCGGCGGGCACCGCCTCGACCCCGAGGTGCTGCGCGGACTGGCGGGGCGAGGCGTTTAAGAGCGGAGGCGGGGACGAGCGGAAGCGGGGAAGATTGGCTTGGCGGTGAATCCCGGCCTCTTCGATCCTTTCGCTCCTCCGTTCTTCCTCTCTTAAACATGTGGCTCCGTATCTTCCCTCCGGTCCCCACCTACCACCCTTAAGAGGTTTCGCCGTGAAACACGCCCGCCGCTACGTCCCGAGCACCGTGCTCGCGCTCGCCCTTTTCACCGCCGGTTGCGCCGGAAGCCGGATGCCGCCGCCGGACATGTCCGCCGCCCGCTCCGCCATCGCCGACGCCGACCAGGCCGGCGCGGGCGAGGCCGCGCCCCTCGAGCTCCGCAACGCCCGCCAGAAGCTCCAGCAGGCTGAGCAGGCCCTGGAGCGCGACGATCAGGAGCGGGCCGCCTTCCTCACCGACGAGGCCCAGGTCGATGCTGAGCTTGCCCAGGCCAAGACCCGCTCGGCCAAGGCCCAGGCGGCCGTAGACGAGCTCCGCGAGAGCATCCGCACCCTCCGCGAGGAGATCGACCGCAGCCGGAAGAGCGGCGGCGCTCAGTAGGCCTCGCCCGGACGGCTCCTTTTCTCACCACCGACCTCCCCTGCCATGAAACACTCAGCCTTTCTGCTCACCCTAGCCCTCTGCCCGCTCCTCCTAGCCGGCTGCGGCGGCCCCCCCCGCGCCAACCCTGCCCTTACGAGCGCCCGCGAGGCGTATGCTACCGCTTCGAACGACCCAAGCGTTGTCGCGAACGCGCCCGTAGCGCTTCAGGAGGCCGAGGAGGCGCTCCGCCGGGCCATGGCGGTGTGGGAGGGCAAGGAGGACACCGACAAGGTAGACCACTACGCCTACCTCGCCCACCAGCGCGTCCGCATCGCCGAGGAGCAGGCCAAGCAGCGCGCCGCCGAGAAGGACATCGAGAACGTCCGCAACGAGCGGCAGGCCGTCGTCCTCGAGGCCCGCGCCGCCGAGGCCGAGTCGGCCGAGGCCCGCGCCGCCGCCGAGCGGCAGCGCGCCGAGGCCGCCCGCGCCGAGGCCGAGGCCGCCCTCGCCCGCGCCAACGAGCTCGCCGCCCAGGTCAACGACCTCCAGGCCGAGCTGACCAAGCGCGGCCTCGTCCTCACGCTCGGCGACGTGCTCTTCGACACGGGCCAGGCGAGCCTCAAGCCGGGCGCGGCCCGCACCACGGCGGCGCTCGTCACGTTCCTCAACGAGAACCCCGAGCGCAACGTGCTGATCGAGGGCTACACCGACAGCGTCGGCTCCGACGAGTCGAACCTCAGCCTCTCGCAGCGCCGCGCCGACGCCGTGCGGGCGGCGCTCGTCGGGCAGGGCATCGCCGGGAGCCGCATCCGCACGCAGGGCTACGGCGAGGCCTACCCGGTGGCCGACAACAGCATCCCGGCTGGCCGCCAGCAGAACCGCCGCGTTGAGATCGTGATCTCCGACGCCGAGGGCGTCATTCCGGCGCGCACGCCATAAGCCCCTCTGGCTCCCACAGAAAGGCCGCGCCTCTCTCGGGAGACGCGGCCTTTTTCTGTCACGGAGTTTCTCTGTCAGGAAGCCGAGCAGCCTCCGGCGTGGGTGCCTGAAAGCAGGCCTAGACGCTAGAGGGTGTTATGAACTCTGACAACCGGAAGCGGCTCACCCTCTCCAGAATCGCGTCCCTCCCCCTAGCAGAGCCTGTCCCCGCGAAGGCGGGGAGGGAGGACAGGAGGGGGTCGAACCTCACGCCCGAGCGCCCGTCACGTGCCCTCGACCCCCCGCTCGTCCCATAAACGGGACGTCGCCGCCCCCCTGCTAGGGGGCGAGTCCATAACACGCTCTAGCGCACGAGGGTGATCCGGCCGGTCTCGACCCGCGCCCCCGCCGTCAGGCGGTAGACGTAGACCCCACTCGGCAGGCTCGACGCGTCGAAGGCCACGCT
>JBBSMV010000017.1:0-19156 GCA_038232975.1 Rhodothermales bacterium | reverse complement strand
TCCTGCCGGAGGGCTGACGAGATAAAAGAAGGAAAAGAGAGAGGAGAGGGAAAAGAGAGAAGAGGACAACAGCGATCTTCTGCTCTCTCCTCTTTCTCTCCTCTCTCCTCTTTCTCTCCTCTCTCCTCATCTTCCGCTATGCCCGCCCTCCTCTCCGACGCTGACCTGGAGCGCATCCGCGCGGCCGTGGCCGAGGCCGAGCGGCGGACCTCGGGCGAGATCGTGCCCTACCTCGTCGAGCGGAGCGGGGGCTACGAGGTCGCCGTCTGGCGCGGGGCGTCACTGGCGGCGCTCGGGACGATGCTCGTGGCGGTCCTCGTGCTTCAGCTCTACGACGGGTGGGCGCTGGGTTGGCTCTACGCGAGCTGGGGCATGGCGCTGCTCGTCTCGCTGGCGGGCGTCGCCGGGGCGCTCCTCGCCACCGTCGCCCCGCTCAAGCGGGCGCTGGCCGGCGAGGCGCGCCTCGCCCGCACGGTCCACCGCCGCGCCTCGCTCGCCTTCCTCGACGAGGAGGTCTTCTCGACGCGCGAGCGCACCGGCATCTTGCTCTTCGTCTCGCTCTTCGAGCACCGCATCGAGGTCCTCGGCGACGCTGGCATCAACCGCCAGGTCACCGCCGACGAGTGGGTCGAGGTCGTCGACACGGTCCGGCGCGGGATCACCGGCGGCCGCCTCGCCGACGGCCTCGTCGAGGCCATCGGGATGTGCGGGGCGCTCTTGGAGACGAAGGGCGTCGCCATTCGTCCCGACGACACCGACGAGTTGCCCGACGGGATGCGGCTGCGCGAGGAGTAGCCCCGCGCTCCGGCCTCCCTCGGCCCCGGTCGGGTAGGAGACACGCAGGGACACGGCGTGCCATGTCCGAGCACAACCTGTGCCCCCGCCGTGGGCAAGACGTGCTTGGGGCGAGGTGTGCTTGCCCCGTCAGTGGATAATCGTGAGGCGCTTGGTAGCCGTGGCGGTGCCGCCGGCCGCGTATGCCGTGATGTGGACGACGTAGACCCCTGCCGGCAGCGCTGACCCGTCGAAGCGGAGCGTGTGGCGGCCGGCTCCGTAGCGCTCCGAGGTGAGCAGCGCCACGCGCCGCCCGAGCCCGTCGTAGACCACCGCCTCCACCGTTGCTGCCGATGCCAGCGCGACCACCACCTCGGCCCCGCCCGAGGCCGGGTTCGGCCGCACCTCCACTCCTACCGACACTCCCTCCGGTGCGTCCGGCGCGTCTGGCTCCACCGGCACCGACCCCCCGCGCAGCGGCTCCGTCCGGTACACCGGGGGATCGCTCGGGCCTGTCTGCCCGAGTCCGACGTAGAGTCGCCCGTCCGGCCCCAACTCCGCCGTCTTCGCGAAGACGGTCGCAGCGATCTCGGGTGCTCGCCCGACCGCCGCCCACGTCGCCCCGGCGTCGTCGCTGCGGTAGACCGTTCCCCGACCGCCGACCGCCAGCGCCGACGGCCCTCCGAGCGCCACCAGGCCGACCCCGCTGCCGCCGACGCCGTGAGGCGGCCCCTCGACGAGTGCCCCCACGTCGGCCCACGTCTCGCCGCCGTCGTCGCTGGCCCAGAAGCGGAGCACCGGCTCGGTCGCGTCGAAGCCGAAGGCGAGCGCACGCAGGCCGCCGGCCACACCGTCAGCTGCGGGGCGCTCGACCAGGCAGAGGCCGTGGCCCTCGAAGCGGCCGAACTGCCAGAGGTCACTCTCGCGTAAGCTCGCCCCGCCGTCGTCGGAGAGCATGGCCCCCCACGAGCCGGTGGCGAGCACGCGCCCGGCGTAGGCCGAGCCGGGGGGGTAGGCGACGAAGGCCTCGGCCCCGCCCCGCTCGGGGATCGCCGAGAGCGTCCAGGTCGCGCCGCGGTCGTCGGAGAAGGCGACGGCGCGGGAGTCCGGGACGCCACCGTAGTCGCCGGTGAGGAGGCGGCCGGCGTGGGAGTACCCCGGTGAGACCTCGTAGAGGCCGTGGTACCCCTCGTCGTGGACCATCGCCCAGGTGATCCCGCCGTCTAGCGAACGGTGCATAGAGCCGAAGCTCGTGACCAGGAGGGTGTCGCCGGTAGGGCCGCGCCCGAGCGGGAGGATGCGGTGGAAGCCACTCGTGCCTCGGTCATTGACGAGCAGCCACTCGCCGGGCGCGGAGCCGCCGGAGAAGTCGAAACGGAGCAGACCCGCCCCGCCGACGCTCCAGAGCGCGGTGTCGGCGGCGAAGGCGAGGTCATTAGCGCTTAGGCCAACGGTGCCGAGGCGCTCCCAGGCGAAGCCGTCGCCGGGCAGCGGGAGGTCCTGCGCCGGGGCCGCAGAAGCCAGCAGAGTTGCGAGGGCCGCGCCCGCCGCGAGGTATTGTAGTCCGCTTCTCATCGTGGTCTCCCGCTCAGCGAATGATCGTGAGGCGCTCGGTGGCCGTGGCCGTGTCGCCGGGAGCGCGCCCGGCTGATAAAGGTTACGGTTTTAAAGCAGGCAAAGTCAACTGCCATGCGAGCGCACCGGCATCCTGTTTTCGTTCTCGCTCTTCGAGCACCGCATTAAGGGCCTCGGTGACCCGACCTCAACCGGCACGTCATGGCCGACGGATTGCCCGGCAACATTGGCTGCGCGAGGAATAGGACATCCTCCTGGAGGCGGGCGGAGCCGCGGCGGGGCGTATCTTTCGGCGGTCTCCCGCCCCCACCTCTCCAGCGTCCGTGCCGCTCTCCTACACCGTCCGCGAAGGGCTTGCCGGCTTCCGGCGCGCGCGCGTCGCGGCCTTCACCGCCACGAGCGCGCTCACGGTGGCCCTCGTGCTGATCGCGGTCTTCGGGCTGCTGGCGTGGCAGGGGGCGCAGGTCACGACCTGGCTCAAGCAGCGGATCGGCGAGGTGCAGGTCTTCGTCTCGAACGCCGCCGACGCGCGGGCCACCGACGCGCTCCGCCTCAAGCTCGAGGCCACGCCGGGCGTCGCCGCCGTCGCCTTCGTCTCGCGCGAGGAGGCCGCCGAGGAGTTCCGCCGCGAGTTCGGCGACGAGGCCGGGGCGCTGCCCGACGGCGACTTCCTGCCGGCCTCGTTCCGCGTCCAGCTCGAGCCCCGCTGGGCCAACGCCGACAGCCTCGGCGCGCTGGCCGAGCAGGTCGCCGCCTGGAACCGGGTGGACGAGGTGATCTACACCCAGCCGCTGCTGGCGAAGGTGCAGCGCAACCTCCGGGTCTTCCTGCCGATCGCGCTCGGCCTCGGGCTGGTCGTCGTCGCGGCGGCGCTCTTCCTGGTCGGCAACACGGTCCGGCTGACGATCTACGCCCGGCGGATGCTCATCCGCACGATGAAGCTCGTCGGGGCGACGAACGCCTTCATCCGGCGGCCCTTCCTCGTCGAGGGCGTCGCGCAGGGCATCGTCGCCGGGGCGGTGGCGTGCCTGCTGGTGTGGCCGGTCTACGAGTTCCTGCTGCGCGCCGTCCCGCAGGCGCAGGGCTGGCCCGGCGGCTCGCCGCTGTGGACGCTCGCGTCCGTGTTCGCGCTTGGCGTTGGGCTGGGGTGGCTCGGCTCGTGGCTGGCCGTGCGGCGCTTCATCAAGCACATCCATTTGTCGTAATGAGTAGGGTGCCCACGGCACGGCATTTCAGCGAAGCACCCTTACGTTTCACGTTTTACTCCCCCACCATGCGCCACGCCCTGCTCGGCCTCCTCCTCCTCGCCTTCCCTGCCTGCCGCCAGGACGACGACGTGACGCGCGGCGAGGGCGGCGAGCTTCAGCTCGGCCGCGAGGAGGCCCGCGCCGTAACCGAGCGCGCCGTCCGCCTCGGCACCCGGACCCTCGTCTTCGACTCCGAGACGGGTTCCGTCACGGTCGTCGGCACCGACGCCGACGAGGCGCGGCTGCGCATCACACGCGTCGCGCGCGGGGCGACCGTCGCCTCGGCCGAGGCCCGGCTCGAACAGCTCACGGTTGAGGAGGCCGGCGACGACGAGCTCTACCAGTACGTCCTCCGCTGCAACGGGGTCGAAGGCGCGCGCATCGACGTCGTGGCCGAGGTCCCCCGCCGCGCCCGGCTCCGCATCGCGCTCGAACGCGGCGAGGTCCGGCTCTCCGGCACGGCGGGCGACCTCTCCGTCGAGAACCAGCTCGGCTCGGTCGAGGCCGCCGGGCTGGCCGGGCGCGAGGTGTCGGTCCAGACCGAGCTGGGGTCCGTCGAGGCCGCCTTCGCAGAGATTCCGCCCGACGGCGAGGTCCGCGTCGAGACCGAGAACGGCAGCGTCGCGCTCACGCTCCCGCCCGAGGCGAGTGCCGAGGTGGAGGTGAAGACGCAGACCGGGACGATCTCCGTCGAGGGCCTCACCTTCACCGACCGCGACCTCAGCCCGGCCGGCAACCGCTTCCGAGGCCGCCTCGGCCGGGGCGAGGCCGAGGTGCGCGTCGAGACCGAGGTCGGCAGCATCACCCTCCGCGAGGGCCGCGTGCTCGCGCTCGACGACCTCCCTACGTTCGTACAGCGAGCACCCGCGGGCGAACCGGCCGCCGGGGTCCCGACCGAGCCGCCGGGCTCTTCGGAACCCCCTACTGAGCGATGAGCCTCACGCTTGAACCGACCGGGCGGAAGCACGCGCCCGTGATCCAGCGCCTCGCCGCTCACCCCGAGATCGCGGCGACGACGCTCGTGCCGCACCCGTACCCGGCCGACGGCGCAGCCCGGTTCGTCGAGGACGTCGTCCTGCCGGGGCGCGCGGCGGGCACGCAGTACGCCTTCGTGATCGAGGAGGAGGGCGACGTGGTCGGGCACATCAGCCTGCTGCACGTGGACCGCGAGCGCGGCGAGGCCGAGGTCGGCTACTGGGTCGGGCGGCCGTTCTGGGGGCGAGGCTACGCGACGGCGGCGCTCCGGCTCGCGCTCGCCTTCGCGTTCGAGGACCTGGGGCTGGGCACCGTCTACGCGCACGTCCTGGCCCACAACCCCGGCTCGGCGCGCGTCCTGGAGAAGGGCGGCTTCCGGCGCGTCGCGCTCCCGCCCGGGGCCGTCCCGTGCGGCTGCGCGGACCGGGGCGAGACGTGGGGCTACGTCCTGACGCGGGCCGCGTGGGAGGCGGTGTCGTAGGAGGGAGCACTCGCGTTACCTTTGCCTCTCCTCTCGCCCCAACGATGATGCCTGCCCTCATCCAGAACGCTTCGCTGCTCCGTCGCCTCGCGCTGCTCGCCGTCGCGTGCTGCGGGGGGACCGTCCGGGCGCAGGAGAACAACCCCGCGCTCGAACGGCTCTACGAAGCCGACCAGGCCGTCCGCGAAGGAGACTGGAGCGGACTTTCTTCCGACAGCCTCAACGCCATCGCGCAGGCCGACGCCGCGCGCCGCGCCCAAGCTGACTCCGTCCTCGCCGCCGGGGGTGCCCGCACGTCCGCCGACTATTACCACGCCGCGATGGTCTTTCAGCACGGGTCGGACTCCACCGCGTACCGCCGCGCCTACGACCTCGGTCTCCGCGCCGTCGCGCTGGACTCTGCGAACGCCGACGCCCGCTGGATCGTCCCGCGTGCCTACGACCGCTGGCAGGTCAGCCTCGGCCGGCCACAGGTCTACGGGACGCAGTTTCTGATGCAGCCTGGGGAGGGCTGGTCGCTCCAGGAGCCGAACGACCTCGGTGCCGTGACCGACGCCGAGCGCGCCCGGTGGGGGATTGCCCCAAAGGCGGCGGTCCTGGCGATGGTGACGTGCCTCAACGAGACCGGCGACTTCGACGCCTGCGTCGCCGCGCGAGACGCCGCGCTCGAACCGCCCCCCGACGACGCTCCCTGACGCCTGCACCTCGGGCATGGCACGCCATGCCCCTACGCCTCTGGCCGATGACACCCGACCTTCTCCTCAAAAACGGCACCCTCCTCGACCCCGAGACCGGCGAGACCCGCCGCGCCGACCTGCTCATCCGCGACGGCCGCATCGCCCGCATCGCCGCCGAGATCGAGGCCGAGGACCGGGCCGAGGTCTACGACGCGAGCGGCCGGATGATTTCGCCGGGGTGGTTCGACATGCACGTCCACTTCCGCGAGCCGGGGCAGGAGCACAAGGAGACGATCCAGACCGGCGCGCGCGCCGCCGCCTTCGGCGGGTTCACCGGCGTCGCCTGCATGCCCAACACCGAGCCGCCGATTGCGACGCGCGACGTGGTCGAGTTCGTGCGGAAGCGCGCCGAGGGGCTGGCCGTCGACGTCTACCCCATTGGGGCCGTCTCGAAGGCGCGGTCCGGCGAGCACCTCGCCGAGCTGGGCGACATGGCCGAGGGCGGGGCCGTCGCCTTCTCCGACGACGGCGCGCCGGTGCAGGACGCTGGCCTGATGCGCCGCGCGCTCGAGTACGCCCGCACGCTCGGCCGGCCGATCCTCGCCCACGAGGAGGACCTGACGCTCAACCCGCACGGGCACATGCACGAGGGGGCCGTCGCCACGCGCCTCGGCGTGCCCGGCATCCCCGGCCTCGCCGAGGAGGTGATGGTCGCCCGCGACGCCATGCTCGCCGAGTTCACCGGCGGGCACGTCCACGTCTGCCACCTCTCGACGGCGCGGGCGGTCGAGATCGTCCGGCAGGCCAAAGCGCAGGGCATCCCGATCACCGCCGAAGTCTGCCCCCACCACCTCGCGCTCACCGACGAGGCCGTCGAGACCAGCGGCTACGACACCCACACCAAGATGCACCCGCCGCTGCGCACCGCCGCCGACGTGGCGGCCCTCAAAGAGGGGCTGCGCGACGGCACGATTGACGTGATCGCTACCGACCACGCGCCGCACGCGAGCTTCGAGAAGGAGGTCGAGTTCGCCGCCGCGCCGTTCGGTATCCTCGGGCTGGAGACGTGCTGGGGCCTCGTCGGCCGCGAGCTGATCCGGCCGGGCGTGCTTTCCGTCGCCGAGGCCGTGCGGAAGCTGAGCGTCGCGCCGCGCCGGATTCTGCGGATCGAGCAGCCGAAGCTGGAGGAGGGCGCGGCGGCGAACCTGACGGTCTTCGACGCCGAGACCGCGTGGAGCTTCGAGGCGCGGCACCTCCGCTCGAAGAGCAAGAACACCCCCTTCGTCGGCGCGCCGATGGTCGGCCGGGCGTGGGCGATCTACAACCACGGGCAGTTCGTCGAGGCCGAGGCAGAGAAGGCCGAGGCGTAGCGGCGCGGCGACGCGTTTACGCCTCTAGTGCTCCTTCAGCCGCAGGTGCAAGATCAATGTCAACGCCGATGCCAAGCCGGGCGAGGGCATTGACGAGGAAATCGATGGTGAACTTGTCAATCTTGCCGTTCATGAGATCGCTGACGCGAGGCTGAGTAGCGCCGATAGCCTCTGCGGCCTCAGCCTGGGTCAGGCCGCGCTCCTGCACGAAGCGGCGAAACTCGGCCATGAGGCGGGCACGGACACGGAGATTGGCGGCTTCCTCTCGGCTGTATCCGAGAGCGTCGAAAACGTTGGTAGCCATGATGCGGAGGGTGCGTGAGTGGGAGGCGTGCGGCCCCTTTATGATGATGCTAGTTCCCGAACAAGTTGCCGGTAGCGAGCCCGGCCGGTCGCTAGATCCTTCCTCGCTGTCCGTTCTGTTTTTTTCTCAAAGGCATGAAGCACGTAAATGGTCTCTTCAAACTTCGCAACGTAGAAAGCGCGGAAGGCCCGCCCCCCGGTAGCGACGCGAACCTCGTAGACCCCAGCTCCTACTGTTTTCATCGGCTTGATGTCATCCGGCGTGTCGCCGAATTGGATAGACTGAGTTGGTAGCCCATACGCTGCTGGGCCGGTTCTGGAAAGCCCTTGATGACATGGAGGGAGTCCCCCAAAAATTCGATGTCCTGCTCATTCTGACTGTTCATTGTTGTGTGGTTTAATTTGATAAGCCTTCAATTCTTGGAAGGCTGAACAGGAACATACAAAACTTTGGATGCCCTGTCAAGTATCGCCGCTCTGTCCGTCCACTTTAGCCCCTAGCACGGTAACGAGGGTACAGGTTGCGCCTATCTTCCCGCTGACTCACGCCCGACGCTATGGAACTCCCGGACCTCGACTGCGCCACGCTCCGCGCCGAGACGCTCGGCATCGACACGCCGGTCGAGACGCCGTTCGGCGAGCGGCTCCTCGTCTACGCCGACTTCACGGCCTCGGGCCGCTGCCTCCGCTTCGTCGAGGCTTATCTCGGCGACCTTGCCCGGCTCTACGCCAACAGCCACACCGAGGACAGCACGACCGGGCGTGCCACGACGCGGCTCCTCCACGAGGCCGAGGCGGCGATCAAAGCCGCCGTCAACGCCGGGCCGGACGGCCGGCTGATCGCCTGTGGGACCGGCTCGACGGGGGCCATTGACAAGTTCCAGCAGCTCCTCGGGGTCGCGCTCCCGCCAGCGACCCGGCACCTGCTCTTCGGGCTATGGCGCGAGCACGCCGGCACGGACGCCGCCGAGGCGTTCGAGGCGTATCTGGAAGCGCAGCAGCCGGTTGTCTTCGTCGGCCCCTACGAGCACCACTCGAACGAGGTGACGTGGCGCGAGGGGCTGGCGACCGTCATCGAGGTGGACCTCGACGCCGACGGCCGGCTCGACCTGGGCCACCTCGAAGCGCTCTTGAAGGACCCACAGTGGGCGAATCGGCGGCGGATCGGGTCGTTCTCGGCGGCCTCGAACGTGACGGGCGTGCGGACGCCGGTCCGCGCCGCCGCCCGCCTCCTCCACCGCCACGGCGCGCTCGCCTGCTTCGACTTCGCCGCGAGCGCGCCCTACGTCGAGATCAATATGAACCCGGCCGGGGACCCGGAGGCCGCGTTCGACGCTGTCTTCCTCTCGCCCCACAAGTTCCTCGGCGGGCCGGGGGCGTGCGGCGTGCTCGTCTTCAACGAGCGCGTCTACCCGCGCGGCCTCGCCCCGAGCGTCGGCGGCGGCGGGACGGTGGTCTACGTCAACGCCGAGGGGCACGAGTTCGTCACGGACGTCGAGGCGCGCGAGAAGGCCGGGACGCCGGGGATTCTGCAAACGCTCCGGGCCGCGCTGGCGATGCAGATTAAAGAGGCCGTCGGGGTCGAGGCCATCGAGGCGCGCGAGCAGACGCTGCTGCGCCGGGCGTTCGAGCGGTGGGGCGACGCCGTCGAGGTTCTCGGGCCAGCCGAGCCGGAGGCGCGCGTCGGGATCGTCTCGTTCAACCTGCGGAGCGCCTCGGGCTCCTATCTCCACCCCCGCTTCGTGACGACGCTGCTCGACGACCTCTTCGGGATTCAGTCGCGCGCTGGGTGCTCGTGCGCCGGCCCCTACGCCCACCGCCTGCTCGGCATCCGGCTCGACCGGGCGCGGCAGCTCCTGGCGCTCTCGCGCGACGGGGTCCACGGCGTCAAGCCCGGCTGGTGCCGCGTCGGGTTCCACTTCACGATGGACGACGCCGAGGCGGACTACCTCATCGCGGCGGTTGCGTTCGTGGCGCGTCACGGCGAGCGCTTCCTCCCGCTCTACCGCTTCGGCCTCCGCTCCGGGACGTGGGCGCACCGCGACGGCCACCCCGAGCCGGCCCCGCTCTCGCTCGCGGCGGCCCTGAGCCGCAGCGCCCTGCCCGCTCCGCCGACGCCCGCCGAGCGCGCCGCCCGCTACGCCCGCTACCTGGCCGAGGCCGAGGCCCTGGCCGAGCAGCTCGCCGCCGCGTCGCCGCCTGCCGTGCTCGACGGCGAGCTGGGCGCGCTCCAGTATTTCAGCCTCGCCGAGGGCGTCCTCGCCGACGAGGCCGAAGACGACGCCTTCTGCGGCGGGTTCTAGGATGGCGAAGCGGAAAGCGAAGCAGGCCCGGCGGAGGCAAGCCCCGCCTCCGGCCACCCCGCTGTGGCGACGGCCGTGGGTGCTCGCCGCCGTCGTGGCGCTCGTCGTGGCGCTCGTGTTCGGCGTGCGGACCTTCAGCGACACTCACCCGACGTTCGACGGCGACCGAGCTTATGAGGACGTCGTGCGGCAGGTCGGCTTCGGCCCGCGCGTGCCGGGGAGCGCCGCGCACCGCCGGACCCGGCAGTGGCTCGTCGAGACGCTGGAGCCGCTCGCCGACCGCGTGATCGAGCAGCCGTTTACGGCGACGCTCGGCGACTCGGTGACGGTCGAGGGCACGAACCTCGTCGCCTCGTTCGGCCTCGGTCCGGGCGTCGGCAAACGGATCATGCTGGCCGCGCACTGGGACACCCGCCCCTTCGCCGACCGCGACCGCGACCCGGCGCGCCGCCGCGACCCCGTGCCCGGCGCGAACGACGGGGCCTCGGGCGTCGCCGTCCTCCTCGAAATGGCCCGCCTCCTCCACGCCCACCCGCCCGAGGTCGGCGTGGACCTCGCCTTCTTCGACCTCGAAGACTCGGGCGACTACGAGGCCGCGACCACCGGCGGCACTCCGTTCGCGCTCGGCTCGGCCGCCTTCGTGCGCGACAACCCGACCTACCGCCCGACGTTCGGCCTCCTCCTCGACATGGTCGGCGACGCTAGCCTGAAGATTCCGAAGGAGGGCTACTCGCAGCGCTACGCGCCGGCCGTCGTTCAGAAAGTCTGGGCCGCCGCCGAGGAGGTCGGGGCCGAGGCGTTCGTGGACGCGCCGGGTGGGGCCGTTGAGGACGACCACCTCCCGTTCCTCCGCGCCGGCATCCCGGTCATAGACCTAATCCAGCAGCCGTTCCCGGCGACGTGGCACACGACGGCCGACACGCCGGAGCACGTCAGCGCGGCGAGCCTCGGGCAGGTCGGGCGCGTGCTCGTGGAGGTCGTCTACGGCGAGTAGCACGCTGCGCTGTAGTGTAGGGGGATGAGAGTATGGGAGCTGCTCAAGTTCGGTTCGGGACCTTACCCCCACACTCCCAGACCCCCAACCTCCCACACTCATCCTATGCGATCTGCTTCCAGCTCTCCGACTGGCGCGGGAGCACGTCCTCGGGCCGGAGGTCCGGGTGGAGCAGGGCCTCCGAGACCCGCTCCATCCGCGTGCCCTGCGACCCCTTGACCAGGAGCACGTCGCCGGACTGCGGCTCGAAGAGCCGGCCCGCATGGAGGGCGTCGGCGAGGCCGGAGGAGGTCGGGTGCAGCGTGATGTGCTCCTGCTGCGCCGCCGGCAGGGTCTCGGCCGCCCGCGCCATGATCTCTCCGACGGCGTGGACGGCGTCGGCCGCGCGGACGGCGGCGGCGAGGACGCGGGCGTGCTCCTCGACCTCGGCCTCGCCCAGCTCCAGCATGTCGCCGAGGAAGGCGATGCGCCGCGTGCCTTCGAGCTGGCCCAGGACGCGGAGCGCCGCGAGGGAGGCGTCGGGCGAGGCGTTGTAGGTGTCGTCGAGGAGCGTGCTGCCGGCGCGGCCGCAGAGCCGGTTCAGGCGGCCCTTCTCCGGCTCGATCCGCTCTAGGCCCCGGTTGATCGCCTCGTCCGGCATCCCGAAGGCGAGGCCGGCGCTGAAGGCCGCGAGCGCGGTGTAGACGGCGTGCTCCCCGAGGATCGGGAGCGTCGCCGTGACGCGCTCCGGGCGCACGTCGCAGCCCGCGCCGGTGCCGTAGGTCAGCGTGCGGCCCGCGTGGACCTCGGCCATCTGCGCCACGCGCGGGTCGTCGCCGTTGAGGCAGGCCGTCCCGCCGGGGCCGAGGGCGCGGACGATCTCCGACTTCTCGCGCTGCACGCCCTCGACGCTCCCGAGGGTCTCGACGTGGACCCCCCGCACGTTCGTCACGACGGCGACCGTCGGCGGGAAGAGGCGGCACAGCTCGCGGATATCGCCCTCGAGCCGCGCGCCCATCTCCAGGACCAGCTTCGTCTCAGGCGCGAGGGCGCGGTTGAGGACGAGGAGCGAGAGGCCGAGCGGCGTGTTCTTGTTTCCCTCCGAGGCGACGACCTCGAACGCCTCGCCGAGCACGGCGAGCACCGCCGTCTTCGTCGTCGTCTTCCCCATCGAACCCGTGATCGCCACGATGTCCGAGCCGAGGCGGCGCACCTCCGCGCTGGCCCGCTCGGTCAGGTAGTCGAGCGTGCTCTCGACGCGCTCGACCGCCACGCCCTCAGGCACGTTTACGTCCTGCTGGGTCACGACGCCCGCCGCGCCCGCCTCGACGGCCTGCGAGATGAAGGCGTGGCCGTCGTGCGTCTCGCCGCGGAGGGCGACGTAGGTGTCGCCCGGCCGGAGCGTGCGGGTGTCGGTGGAGTAGGGCATGGGGAAGCGAGAAAAGAGGGAGGAGAGACAAAAGATAGAAAGGAGAGACCTTCTTCCCTCGCTTCTTTCTTTTCCTTTTTTTCTCTCTCCTCTTCCTCCTCGTTTAACGTGTTGTGCGGAGGCGGGCGTCGCGGGCGTGGCGGTCGAGCGCGAGCTGGAGGAGGGTGTCGACGAGGTCGCCGATGGGCATCCCAGCGTGCTCCCACATGACGGGGAACATGCTCCGCGCGGTGAAGCCGGGGATCGTGTTGACCTCGTTGACGAAGACCGCGTGCTCCGGCGTGACGAAGAAGTCGACGCGCGCCATGCCCTCGCAGCCGAGCACGCGGTAGGCGTCGGCGACAAGCGCGCGGACGCGGTCGGAGACCGCCTCGGGGAGGTCGGCCGGGACCTCCATGCGGGCGGCGTCGGGGTCCTCGTACTTGGCGTCGTAGGTGTAGAACGAGGCCGTCGAGACGATCTCGCCGAGGGTGGCCGTCCGCAGCTCCTCGTTGCCGATCACGGCGCACTCGACCTCGCGGCCGGTGACGGCCTGCTCGATGAGCACCTTGTTGTCGTAGCTGAAGGCCGCGTCGAGGGCCGGGGCGTAGGCCGCCTCGCGCTCGACCTTCGAGGTGCCGACCGACGAGCCGGAGCCGGCGGGCTTGACGAAGAGCACCGGGCCGAGCGCGGCGGCGACCTCGCCGAAGGGCGGGCGCGCGGTCCTCCGGGCGAGGCGGAAGGGTACGATCGGGAGGCCGGCGTCGCGGAGCAGGCGCTTCGTGACCTCCTTGTCCATGCAGACGGCCGAGCCGAGGACGTCGGCCCCGACGTAGGGGAGGCCGAGGGTCTGGAGCAGGCCCTGCACGCGGCCGTCCTCGCCGTTCTGCCCGTGCAGGATGGGGAACGCTACGTCGAGCGCGAGGGCCTCGAGCCGCGCCGTGCCGTCGGCGCGGTCCCACGGCCCGCTCAGCACCTCGGTCCCGTCCTCGGTTGGCGAAAAGAGCGCGGCGCGGTCCTCCGCCTCGGCCGTGGCCGGCGTGCCGTGCAGCGCGGCGGTCGCAGCGTCCTCGACGTGCCAGCGTCCCGCGCGGTCGATCCGGATGGGCGTGACGCGGTAGCGCGCCGGGTCGAGGGCCGCGAACACGTTGCGTGCCGACAGGACCGACACGTCGTGTTCGGAGGAGCGGCCGCCATAGATCAGGCCGACGTGCTTCATAAGGGCTGAGGTGCCAGACGAGGGGAGGGGTGGAGGGGCCGCACCGGAGCCGAAAGCTACGCACCGAACCTTTGTCCAAACAGGGTCGCTACATTTCCGAACCGCGTCTCTAGGGGCCGAATAGTTCAAAAAGTTGACAGAAACCGCTAGGGCTTAAGCATCGGGCGACGGGCTATGATACCGGAAGCCCACCCTCCGGAGCAGGTCATGGCTACTGTATTCCTCGTCCAACCGCAGCGCGCAGGCACCCGGCGCGAGCGCGACTTCGCCGAGGCCCTCGGCGCGCTTCGGCTCGCGCTCGGCGGGCTGGAGGCGGCCTGCGCCGACGATCCCGCGCGGTGCCGCCGCGCCGCCGCCACCCTGCTGCGCCTCCGGCACGAGGTAGAGCGCCTGGGAGCCGACGACGCCTTCGAGGCGGACCTGTTCTAGGAGCCGGGGAGGACGAGCTAGAGGCTGGGGTGGGCGAGAAGGATAGCTTGGGCACAGGATGCGCGGTGGCCAGGGAGAGGCAAGGTAAAGGCTTTCGGGGACCTGTTTATACTGGCGCCGGAGGAGGAGTGGGACGCGTGGGACATGCCGGAGGCGCGGGGGCGGACGTGCCACCACCTGCTGGGCGTCGTTGCCGGCACCCCGGTCGCCACGGCGCGGTGGCGGCCCGTGGAGCGCGGAGGCTGGCCGGCGGCGAAGCTGGAGCGCTTCGCCGTGCTCCCCGCGTGGCGAGGGCGCGGCCTCGGCCGGGCGCTCGTCGCGGCTACGATCCGGGAGGCGCAGGCCGCGGGGTTCACGGCGTTCGTCCTGAACGCGCAGACGCACCTCGACGGCTTCTACGCCTCGTTCGGGTTCGAGCCGGTCGGCGAGGTCTTCGACGAGGCCGGCATCCCGCACATCGCCATGGTGCGGCAGGACGGGCTGGAGGCATGAAAAACGGGTGGAGTGCCTCGTGAGGCCCGTTTGCCTCGGTATCTTCGCTTTCTGCAATTTCCCCTGCCGCGTTCGTCTAGGGGTCTAGGACGCCGCCCTCTCACGGCGGTAACACGGGTTCAAATCCCGTACGCGGTACCATGCGAAGCGCCGACGCTGAGAGCCAGCGTCGGCGCTTCGCGTTCAGGGGCCGGTGTTTTAGAACTCCTCGCCGTCGAAGTCCTCGCCCCGCTCCCGGTCGCGCTGCTCGCGCTGCTGCCGGCCGAAGGTGTAGGTGAACGTCAGGCCGACCTGCTGCGCGCCCCACTCGCGCTCGAACTCCTGGTAGAGCGCCGGCCGGTCGATGGTGTAGCTGAACCCGGCGAGGCCGAACGGGTCGCGGAGGCTAAGCGTCAGGCTGGCGCGCTCGCCGAGGAGGTCCTTCCGCGCGGCGAAGTCAATGAAGGTGAAGGCACCGCGCCGGCCCTGCGCCGTCTCCATCGGCGCGCGGTAGCGGACGTTGGCCTGCACGTCGAGGCCGCCGACCCCGAGCCGCTCGCCGAGGGCGTAGCTCGCGTTGACGCGCCCGCCCCAGCCGAAGGCGTCGCTCGCGAGGTCGCCCGCCGAGGTCGAGCCGTCGCTGACGAAGCGGAAGCCCTCGACGCTGAGGTAGCCCCGGAGGCCGGCGAGCGCGCCGCGCCCGGTGAGCGCGTGGATCAGCTCGACGCCGTAGGACGTGTTCGTGGCGACGTTCTCGACCGTGCGCACGGTGACGACGCCGGGGCCGCAGAGCGCGCCCGCCACCCCGCCCGGACCGTCGGCGCAGATCGCGCTGATCCGGTCCACCGCGTCGGTCGTGTAGCGGTAGTAGGGCGTGAGCGTGAGCGACCCCCACGGCGTGTAGCGGACGACGCCCACCTCGAAGGCGCTGACGTACTCCGGGCGCAGCGACGGATTCCCGACGCGGGGGTTGCTCGGGTCGTCGAGGCTGGGGAACGGGTTGAGGTACCACGTCCGCGGCCGGTTGATGCGGCGGCTGTAGCTGGCCTTGAGCACCGTCGCCTCGCCGACCTCGTAGCTCAGGAACGCGCTCGGGAAGAGGCTGGTGTAGTCGTTGTCGAACGCGTCGCCCGTCGTCAGGAGCGAGAACGTCGTCTGCGCGGTCTCGGCGCGGAGGCCGACCTGCACGCCGAGCGGCCCGAAGGCGCGGGCGAGCTGGAGGTAGGCGGCGTGGACCTGCTGCTCGTAGTCGAACGTGTTGTTGAGGTTCTCGTCGGGCACGAAGCTGCCCGTCGCCTCGTCGCGCGTCTCGGCGAAGAGCGACTGCTGCTGCGTTTCGAGGTCCCCTTTGTAGCCGGCTTCGAGCCGGAAATCCCCGAGCGGGCGGACGTAATCAACCTCGAGCGAGGCCTCGTCGCGCTCGCGCTCGGTGGTCGAAAGCTGGAGCTCGCGGAGGGCGTCGGCCCCCGCGCCGCCGACGGGCTGCTGGTCGTAGGTCTCGTCGTCCCGGTTCGCCGAGAGGTTGTAGCGGCCCTCGACGCTGAGCGTGTGCGGCGTCTCGTCGGCCCCGTCCGCGCCGCCGAAGTCGTGGCGGAGGCCGAGGCGGAGGTCGGCCGTCTGCCGGTCGCCGGCCTCTTCGACGACCCGCTCGTAAGCCAGGAGGGGGTCCTCGTCGGCATCCAGCTCGGTGAACAGGTTGGTCTCGACCTCGGTCTCGTCCCGCAGCCCGAGCTGCGCCGACGCGCTGAGGCCGGTGCGGCCCGAGAGGGCGTAGTCGGCCGAGAGGTTGAGGGCGTGCGAGGTCTCGTCCTCGTCCTCGTCCTCGGTCTGATCGAGGAACGTGAGCGGCGAGGCGAAGCGGTTCTCGGCGAACGAGCTACCGCCGCCGCCGCCGCGCTCCTGCCGGAAGCCGTAGGAGCCGGCGACGTTCCACGGACCCCGGCCCCACGTCAGCGTGCCCGTGCCGGTGTAGCCGCCGCGCGAGTCCGCGCCGGCCGCCACGGTGCCGCCGAGGCCACGGTCCGCGTTCTCTTTGAGCACGATGTTGATGATCCCGCTCATCCCCTCCGGCTCGTAGCGCGCCGACGGGTTCGGGATCACCTCGACGCGCTCGATGCTGTTGGCCGGCAGGCTCTGGAGGTAGGCCGCGACGAACTCCGACGAGACGGGCGCGGGCTTGCCGTTGACGAGCACGGCGACGTTGCCGCTCCCGCGCAGGCTCACGTTGCCGTCCACGTCCACCTCCACCGAGGGGATCGTCTCGAGGACCGTCGTGGCCGAGCCGCCCGCCGCCACGGGGTCGTCGGCCGTGTTGTAGACGGTCCGGTCGATCTGGACCGAGACCTGCTCGCGCGCGGCCTGGACCTCAACCCCTTCGAGCCGCTCCACGTCCGGCGCGAGCGCGACCGCGCCGAGGTCCACCGCCCGGTCGTCGGCACCGGGGCCGATGCGGACGTCCTCGATCCGGGCCGAGGCGTAGCCGACGAAGCTGACGTCCACGAAGAACCGGCCGGGCGGGACGCCTTCGATGCGGAACGCGCCGGCCGCGTCGGTGATGGCCCCGGTGACGAGCGAAGGGTCCGAGTCGGAGCCGGGGCGCGGGAGCCGCCACACGGCGACGGACGCCGTCGGGACCGGCGCGTCCGTCTCGGCGTCAATGACGGTACCGCTGAGTGTGCCGGTAGGGGCTGTCGCGGAGCGCTGACCGCGCTCTTGGGCGTCGGCCGGCGCGGCGAGGAGGGAGGCGGCAGCGAAGAGGAGAGCGAGGGGACGGAGCATGGTGCGTGTGGAGTGAGAAGGGCAGGCTCAACGGCGGACACAGGGCGAAGTGCCGCCAGCGTCAAATCTTGACCGGGGCAGTGCTCCGCCCGTCAGCAACAGCGCAGGGGCGAGGCAGGCCTCGCCCCTACCACGGTCGCCGGCAGACGCTATCCTCGGCCGTGACCGCTGCGGTGGTGGGCGCGCATCAGGCGGACCGCGAGCGCCCGGTGGACGGCGGCGATCTCTTGCTGCTCTGGGGTGAGAACCGAGGCCAGCTCGTCGCGGGGCGCGCCCGGTTCCGGCCACTCGGCGCGGCGCTTCTCGCGCTCGGCCTGTCGCTCGGCCGTGAGCGCTTCGAGCTGCTGAACCTGCGCGTCGGTGAGGCCAAGCGTCTCCTGCACCGCGTCGGTCGTCGAAGACCGGCTCGACCCCGCGCACTTCGCCCGCATCCACCGCTCGACCATCGTCCGGCTCGACCGCGTCGAGGCGCTCCTCAGCGGCAGCGGCGGCGACTACACCGTGCGCCTCACCGACGGCACGCGCCTCCGCGTCAGCCGGAGCCGCCGCGACGCCCTCGTCACGCGCCTCGGCGGCACCGCTTCTGGACGGTGATGCTATTCTTTCGCTTCGTTGTATCTATCTTGTCTGCGCCGGACGTGCTTCGGCCCACGCCCCTTTCATCCCACTCCGCATTTCCTATGGCTAACATCCCTGTTGAACGCACCGGCGGCACGCCCTGGTGGCTCTGGCTCCTCGGCCTGCTGCTCTTGATCGGTCTCATCTGGTTTCTCGCCGACCTTTTCAGCGACGACGAGGACGAGGTGGACGACCTCGGTGAGGACGTCGAAGTCTTCGACGACGGTATAGACGACGACCTGGACACCGACATGGTGGAGGAGCTTCCAATGAACGGCGCGCTGACCAGCCTCGCCATGCTCGCCAATGCCGACGAGCTGATCGGCCGCGAGGTCGACCTCGAAGGGGTCCGCGTGACCAGCCTCGCCGGCGACAGCACGTTCTTCGTCACCCAGCCGTCCACAGGCTCTGACCGCCAGGCGCTCGTCGTACTCGAGGGCCTCGGCGAGTGGCGCAACGGCCCCGGCGACGGCTCCGACGGGGCCTACGACATCAACGTCGGTAACGTGCTCGACATCGAGGGCGAGATCGTCCGCTATAACCCCGGCGCGCCCGGCACCTCGCAGCTCGCCGGAGCCGACGCCGAGCGCGTCCTCCGCGAGGGCATCTACATCCGCGCCGAGAACATCGACAAGGAGTAGCCCCGGCCCTGCGGGTGCATGAAAAAGGCGGGCGCATCCTCTCGGGTGCGCCCGCCCTTTCGGTTCAGGCCTGTCCGGTACGGAACCTACGGGTTCACGGACTTCTGCTCGTCGACGGGCTTGTCGGGCACGCCCCCGCCGGCGGCGAGGACGGTGTCGATGATGCCGTAGTCCTTGGCGTCGGCAGGACTCATGAAGTTGTCGCGGTCGCTGTCGCGCTCGACCTTCTCGATGTCCTGGCCGGTGTGCTGGGCGATGATCTCGTTGATCCGGTGCTTGATGAAGAGGATTTCCTTTGCCTGAATCTCGATGTCGGAGGCCTGGCCCTGCGCGCCGCTCGACGGCTGGTGGATCATGATGCGGCTGTTGGTGAGCGCCGCGCGCTTGCCCTTGGCCCCGCCGAGCAGGAAGATCGATCCCATCGAGGCGGCGAGGCCGACGCAGATCGTCGCCACGTCGGGCTTGATGTACTGCATCGTGTCGTAGACGGCCATGCCGCTGTAGACCTGGCCGCCGGGCGAGTTGATGTAGAGGTTGATGTCCTTGTCCGGGTCCTCGGCCGCCAGGAAGAGGAGCTGCGCTACCGCCAGGTTCGAGGTGGTGTCGTTGACCGGCGTGCCGAAGAGCACGATGCGGTCCTTGAGCAGGCGGCTGAAGATGTCGTAGGAGCGCTCGCCGCGCGTCGTCTGCTCGACCACCATCGGGACGAGGGCGTTGATCGGGGCGGCGTCGGGGCCGCCGGAGTAGATACCGCCGGGCATGGTGGAGATGCCTTGGGCGAATTTGACGAAGTCGCTGATCATGGGGGCGGGTGCGGGCTGGTAGGGTGAAAAAAGCGAGCGGGGATACCGGAGGCCGCAGGCGGGGTTCCTACCCCCCGTCGCGCTTGCAGGCGCGGCGACGCGGGGAGGCGG
>JBBSMV010000016.1:0-19366 GCA_038232975.1 Rhodothermales bacterium | reverse complement strand
CTCCATGCGGCGGATCGAGCGGCGGATCGTCTGGAAGTTGGTCAGCATCCCGCCGAGCCAGCGCTCGGTGACGTAGGGCATCCCGGCGCGCTCGGCCTCGGTGCGGACGATCTCCTGGGCCTGCTTCTTGGTGCCGACGAAGAGGACCTTGCGGCCGCGCCCGGCGAGCCGGCCGATGGCGTCGGCGGCCTCGGTGAGCATCGCCTGGCTCTGCTTGAGGTCAATGATGTGGATGCCGTTGCGCTCCATGAAGATGTAGGGGGCCATCTTCGGATTCCAGCGGCTGGTGAGGTGCCCAAAGTGGGAGCCTGCGCGGAGCAGGTCTTCGACGGAAACGCGTGCCATAGGATCGGTTTTGGTTAGGTCCACCACCGCCGTCGTCTGCGGGCAGCGATCCTGGCGGAGGCTCCGCCGGGACACCCGCCGCCGCATCGGGCAGTGTGCGTGATAGAGGTTTGAGGTCGGGGGTTTGAGGTAAGAGGTGGAAGACCTCAGACCTCGAACTCACAACCCAAGCGCGCTAGCGCTTGCTGAACTGGAAGCGCTTGCGGGCCTTCGGCTGGCCGTACTTCTTGCGCTCGACCATGCGCGGGTCGCGCGTCAGCAGGCCGGCGGCGCGGAGCGGCTGGCGCAGCTCCTCGTTGTACTCGAGCAGCGCGCGGGCGATGCCGAGCTGCGTGGCCTCGGCCTGGCCGGTGAGGCCGCCGCCCTTGGCGTTGACGAGCACGTCGAACTGGCCGGTCGTGCCGGTGACCGTGAACGGTGCGCGGAGGGCGCGCTGCCGGGCCTCGGTCGGGAGGTACTCCTCGAGCGGCTTCTTGTTGATCGTGATCGCGCCGCTGCCGGGGCGGAGGTAGACCCGCGCGACGGCGGTCTTGCGCCGGCCGAGGGCCTGGTACTGAGTGATTGCCATAGGGGTTAGGGGTTGGAGGTTCAGGGTTCGGGGTTTCTCACGTCCAACCCGCCACCCCAAACCTCGAACTTACAGTGCTAGCGGCTGCGGCTGCTGGGCGTCGTGCGGGTGCTCGGGGCCAGCGTAGACCTTGAGCTTCTTCAGCATCGCCCGGCCGAGCGGGTTCTTGGGGAGCATCCCCTTGACCGCGTTCTCGACGATGAACGTCGGCTTCCGGGCGCGCATCTGCTTCGGGGTCGCCGTCTTGACGCCGCCGGGGTAGCCGCTGTGGCTGAAGTATTCCTTCTGGGTCTCCTTCTGCCCGGTGAAGCGCGCCTTCTCGGCGTTGACGACGACCACGAAGTCGCCCGTGTCGACGTGCGGGGTGTAGGAGGGCTTGTGCTTGCCGCGCAGCACGGCGGCCACGCGCGCGGCGAGCCGCCCGACGACCTGGTTCTCGGCGTCGACGACGTGCCACCGGCGCTCGACGTCGGCCGGCCGGGCGCTGGCCGTCTTGAAGCTGTTGGGGTCCATACGAAAGGTCAGAAACGTGGAGCCGCCCCGGCGGGGACACCGACGGCGCGGCAGGAGCAGAGGAAAGTAGGGCACCCCGGCGGCGCAGGAAAGCTAATTTAGAAAGAAGCCGCGCGGCCGTCCGGCAGCCACGCCACGCGGCCCGACGTGCGCTCGCTGCTACCCGCTGCGCGTGGCCCCCATGCTAGAGGGTGTTATGAACTCTGACAACCGGAAGCGGCTCCCCCTCTCTGGAATCGCGTCCCTCCCCCTAGCAGAGCCTGTCCCCGCGAAGGCGGGGAGGGAGGACAGGGGGGGGGCGAGGCCATAACACGCTGTGGGTCCCACGATGCGTTCCGCCCCAACCGATCCTTCCTTATCTTTTCAGCAGCACGCTGCCGAACGCGCCTGGCTCGCTCACCGATCCCCGGCAGCACCCCGACCGGCTCCCCGCTCACCCCCCGGCCGCGCCTATGACGCTCAAGGCCACGATGCGCTCGCTCAATGAGGTGGCGGCGCGCCTCCCGTTCCACGTCGACGACTTCGACCGGGCGAACGAGGCGTTTCTGCGGTGGCGCGCCTCGGGCAGCCCGCGCGACCTCGAGGTGGTCGAGCTGTGGACCTACTGCTACACCCGGCGCTACTTCATCGCCAAGTTCCTCCGCGACAGTGCCTACGGCCCGGCTGACCTCGACCAGCTCGTCGGGAAGGCGTTCGCCAAGGCGCGGGACAACCTCGACCGGGTCCAGCAGCCCGAGCGCTTCGCCAGCTGGGTCAGCGTGATCTGCCGCAACGTATTCGTCAACTTCCTGCGCCGCTACCGCGACCACACGGCCTTCGACGAGACGCACATGGTGGCCACCTCGCACACCGAGCCGTTCGAGAACGACCGGCTGGCGGCGCGGCGCGCCGTGGAGCGCGCGGTCGAGCGGCTGCCGCCCACGCTGCAGGAGGTCGCCCGGATGAAGTTCCTCGAGGGCCGCTCCTACGACGAGATCGGCGAGGCGACGGCCCGCCCGCCGGCCTCGCTCCGGGCGTTTGCCCACAAAGCCGTCGCTCGCCTGCGCGAGGACCCGGCGCTGCGGGCCCTCCTTCAGGAAATTAATATGTGACCGGGAGGTTATACGGGGCGGTGCTTCGTTGTCTATAGCGACGAACAGCGCCCTCTGAAGGTCCCACTGAACACGCATGGAGAACATAGACCAGGCCCTGCTGAACTACGACGACCTGCCGGCCTCGGAGCGAGCGGCCGTGGACGGCTATCTCGCCGAGCACCCGGAGGCCCAGGCTACGCTGGCCGAGGGTCGCGCCCTCCGCGCGCTCCTCCACGACGCCGCCGAGGCCGAGGCCGCCGTGCCCGATGCCGAGTCGCTCGCGCTCTACCTCGCCACCCGAAGCGCCAGCTCGCGCCCCCTCCCGCCCGAGCTCGAAGCCCTCAGTACGCGGATCGAGGACGCCTTCGGTGAGCACCCGGAGCTGGAGCGCCGCTACGCGATGATGCAGGACCGGCTGAAGCGGCTCACCACCGAGGCCGAGGCCCCGCTGGCACAGTTCGAGCGGCTGACCGGACGCCGCCTCGGCCACGTCGAAGCCCCCGACCCACTAGACGACGTGGCACGCGACGCGGCGGCTCCCGCGCCGGAGAGCCGCCGGGTGCGTCAGGCGTGGCGCGCGTCGGTGGCGGACCGCGCGGCGGCCCCCCTTCTGCGCCGGGTCTCGCTGCCGCGCCTCGCGCTGGCGGCCTCGCTGGCCGTCGCCCTGCTCTACGGCAGCCTCCTGCTCGCCAGCCGGTCGAGCACGACGCGCTGGGAGCGCCTCGCCGGCCTCGGCGAGGTGCCCGCCGAGTTCGAGGGCCTGCGGCTGCGCGGCGTCGGCGGGCAGACCGACCCCGTCGCCGACCGCTACGCCGAAGCGCTGCAGACGCTCCACGAAGCGCGCTCGACCACGCTTGGTCTGTTCCCGAGCTACGACCCCGACGGGCTGCGCCGGAGCGTCGCGCTCCTCGAAGAGGCGACCGCGCTCGGCGAGCCGGACGGCCCGATCGTGCTGGAGGCGTGGTTCCTCCTCGGCAAGATCAGGCTCTACGAAGGCGACGAGGAGGCCGCGCGCACGGCCTTCCAGGTCGTCGCCGACCGCGGCGGGCCGAGCGCGCCCGACGCCCGGCGTCTCCTCGCCGAGCTCGCCCCGCCCGCCGCGCCGCGCTAGCTACGGCAGTGCTGAGAGCCGTCGGACCAGCGCCTGAAGTGCCGCGTTCGCGCCACACCCCTCGTAGTCCTCGACCGTCCCGATCTCGACGCGCTCGAACGCCTCGACCGGCTGCACGAGGACGCGCCCACCCGCCGCCGCGACGCGCCCCGCGAGACCGGCGTGCCCGTGGAACGAGTCCGTCTGCCCCGGCTCGGCGAGGAACCGGCGGACGCTCGCATGGAAGACCTTGAGGCCGAAGTCGTCGGCCCGCCCCGTCGCCTCGGCAACGTCGTAGGCGACGGAGCCGATGCCGACGAGCCGCCCGTCCCGCACCCGGAGCGGGTTAGCGTCAGTTGGTTGGGTGAAGAGCAGGACCGGCGCGTCCGGCCCGACGCGGGCGGCGGCCTCGCGGAGCAGGGCCGGGTCAAGCCGGAAGAGCGTGTCGCCGTTTAGCCCGAGGAACGGCTCGTCATCGCCGAGGCCGGCCAGAAAGTCCTGGGCGAAGGCGAGGTCGCCGCCGTGCTCGAAGCGGTCCGGCTGCCGGCTCAGCGCCACGTCGAGGCCGAAGCCGGCTGCGATCTCCGGGACGCGCTCGAACTGCTCGGCGAGGTGCCAGGTGTTGACGGTCACCTCAGCGATCCCAGCGTGCGCGAGGAATCGGAGGACGTACTCGAGGATCGGCCGGCCCCCGACCTCCAGGAGCGGCTTCGGGGTGCCGAAGGTGTAGGGCCGGAGCCGCGTGCCGAGGCCGGCGGCCCAGACGAAAGCTTTGGTTGGGGCGCTCACGGGGTCTGCTGTTCGTAGTTGGTTGCCGGTGGTGCGTTGTGAGCTACACGAGGATGGTGGGCGTCTCGCCCCCTGCACGGCTGGCTACGCGTTTCCCAGCGTGCGAACATGCTCGTAGGCTACGATCCTCCGGTCCACCGTCATCACCTCCACGTCGTAGACTCGCGCTGTCGCTACGATGATCTGGTCGGCGGGATCACGGTGGAATGCCCCCGGCAGCTGCGTCGAGGTCACGGCGATCTGCGGCGTCAGCTCGATCAGCCGGATTTCTGGCGGTGCCAGCGCTTGCGCGAGCCATTCCCCGACCGGCCTATCCAAGTCCAGCCTGCCCACTTCCACCAGCTTCGCCACCTCCCAGCACGAGATCACGCTCACGCCTAGCCCCTCCTCACTCCGCTCTGCAAGGTCCCGGCGCTGACGCTCCACGAGCCGGTCGCTCTCGGTCGCGTATCACACCCAGATGTGGGTGTCGAGCAGGATCACCGCAGCGCCTCCCAGTCGTCCGAGGCTACTGGCTCGGTTGGATCGTCGTAGTGCAGCACGCTTCCTTTGAGGGGATTAGGCTTGGCACCGCTGGGGTAGGACTGGCGCTCCAGCACGATGACTTCGACCGTTTCGCCTTTACGGAACGGCAGCGCCCCTAGCTGTAGCGCACCATCTTCAGCCAGGGTTGTTTCGAGGCGATAAGCGCGCATAGTGTTGCCAGGTCAAGTACAAAGGAGCGTTCCCGTTCAAACCCTCTGCATAGGTTTAGTTGCCTGAGACGCACAACAACAAGTTGGCGCTTCAGCCGTCAAAGGCGACAGCAGGGGGGCGAGGCAAAACCGCGCGGTGTTGGGTTGCCTGCAAGCGCGGGTTAGCGCGCATTGGCGGCTTCGACCTTCCGGCCCACCTGGTACAGGAACTCCGGCGCGAGGTCGGCTCCGTTCGGCCACGCCACCGTCCGCGTCTCCTCATCCACGAACGCCTCCGCGAACGCGGCCTCGTCTCGAAGCGGCTCGAACACCTCCCCGTTGAGCTCGTCGCGCAGATCAACCTCGCGCTCGGACCCGTCGGTGAACGTGACCGCGAGCCGGTGCTCACCTAGAGGGCGCACGGACGTGACGTGGAGGAGGGGGCTAGGCATCGGGTAAGGGTTCAGGGGAGCGGAGGGATTTGTTCGAGTGGTTTATGCGCGCGGTCGAGCGTCCAGTTCCGCGTCAGCGCCTCCTCGTGCAGCTCAGCCCATTCCAGCACCAGCCGGAGCGCCCGCTTCGGCATCGTCCCGGTCACGGCCCCGCCGCGAATCTCGGCCGTCACCTCGTCATCTCCGTACCGAGCATGGAAGTGAGGCGGTAGGTGGTCGCGGTAGCTCAGTAAGATGACGATCCCGAAGAAGCGAGAGACGGTGGGCAAAGCAGGAGGCTTGTGAGATGCGCTATAATAGCTTCGACTCACCCTCGCAGGGCAACGCGGCGGTGGAACGAGGCAAGATCAGTGACGAGGCCCGGACGAGGCAAGATGCCAAGCCCTTTGTCGGCGTGCAGTGGCGGGTTGTGCCTACTCCTCGGGGGCGCACTCCTCGGACAATTCCTCCAAGAACTGCGGCTTAAGGTACTTGATGAAGTCGCCGGCCGCCGCCAGCCGCTCTTTCAGCGTCTCGAAGGCGATGTAGCGGCACACGTCCACCAGCGGCGGTGCCAGCCGAGAAAACGTCGGCCGGTTGACTTCCTCGAACACTTTGTTCCGGCGGTCGTCGGGAGCGACGAGGTAGAGCGGGATGCTCAGGTTCGGCTGCATCGAGACGAGGTCGGACATTCGAAGTAGCCCGGAGTAGATCGACGTCGTGCTCTCGACCTCGAAGGCGGCGACGATCGCGTTCTTCTGGAGCCATAGGACGTCTATGTACTCGATCGTTCGTGTCGTGGCCTCGTCGAACTGGAGCGGGAGCGACCCCTTTAGCCGGAAGTGGTCGCTGAACTTCCGGCCGTCCACCTCGCGGCTCTGGTCGTTCCGAGCGACCCAAACGTCAAACCCCATCTGCTCGCCAAGCTTCAGCAGGAGATATTGGATCTCCGTATGCAGCGTCGGCCCATTGTCGGACGGGGCAGGAGCCTCCTCCGTCTCGTCGGGAACAGTTACGGTCCCGATCTTCGTCCTCAACGCGCGGGGGCGCCGCGCGAGCTTCTTCGGGTCCACCGGGCGCTCGGCAGGATGCGCCTCCGCCTCCCGGAGAGCCGCAAGGATCGCCTCACCATCGGACACCTTCCACCTTGCGGGCGAGCCTCGAAGCCGCCCCGTCCAAGCATGTGGGCTGGACAGATTCTCGAAGATGCTGAGCCGGTCCCGGAGGTCGTGGATCGGCACCGCTGTTTCGGGGCGCAGCGCCACAAGCGGGCGCACGTTCATCCGACAGGGGAAGTTCTCATCGCTCCAGATCGGCGCGTCGTCTTGGTATGGCTCCGACGTGACCTCCAGCATCCCGATGAAGCGGGAGACGCCCGTGAGGTAGCAGATGAGCCGGTCGCCCGGCTTGATCTTCTTGACCGTTGCCCACCTGCTCTCTCGGAACCCTGAGACCTCCGCGCCGGCCTCCAAGAACTCGTTCCATGTCGTCCCGGTGAACAGGTCAAGCCAGTAGCGGGGCGAACTCATGACGAGTGTCGGGATGGTGACGACGCAAAGCAGGCATACCCACTAACTAGAGGCGGCGCAGCCGCCGTCCCGCCTCACGCATAGGTGTTCAGCATCACCGGCATGATCAGCATCAGCATGTCCTCGCCCTCGGGCTGCTCGGCGGGGATCACGACGCCGGCGCGGTTCGGCGACGAGAACTCGAACACCACGTCGTCGGCCCCGACGTTCGAGAGCACCTCGGTCAGGTAGACCGAGTTGAACCCGATCTCCAGCTCCGGCCCGTCGTACTCGCACAGCACGGTCTCCTTCGCCTCGCTGGCGCGCTCGATGTCCTCGGCCGAGATCGTGAGCTTATTGGGTTCGAGCTTCAGCCGGATCTGGTGGGTCATGGACGACGAGTAGAGCGCGACCCGGCGGACGGCGGCCAAGAGCGCGTCGCTGCTGACCATCAGCCGCTTGTCGTTCTCGACCGGGATGACGGCCTCGTAGTTCGGGTACGGCTCGTCGATCATCCGGCCCATCACCTTCACGTCGCCGAAGTCGAACCCGACGTAGCCGCCGCCGACGCGGACGGTGCAGGGGGTGTCGGTCGCCACGCGGCCGGTCAGGTTGAGGGCCTTCTCGGGCACGACGAAGTCGAGCGGCTCGGCGGCCGTGACCGCGTCGAGGACGAGCTTGACGAGGCGGTGCCCGTCGGTGGCGACGACGCGCGTGTGCTCGGGGCGGACCTGGAAGTAGATGCCCATCATCGCCGGGCGGAGGGCGTCGCGGCTGACGGCGAACGAGGTCTTCGAGATGGCGCGCTTGACGAGGCCGCCGTCGGTCTCTATCTCCCGCGCGTCGTCGAGCGCCGGGAGCGCCGGGTAGTCCGCCCCGTCGAAGCCGACCATCTTGTAGCGCCCCTGGTCGGTCGTCAGCTCGACCTGGAACTCGGCGTCCGAGGCGAAGGTGATCGGGAGGTCCGGGAGCGCGCGGAGCGTATCGAGCAGCCGCTTGGCCGGGACCGCGATGCGCTCGGCGGCCCCTTCGGCCTCGGCCGCCCCGTTCGTGCCGAACTGCACGCCGAGGCGCTGGATGATCGAGACCTCGAGGTCGGTGGCGGCGAGGCGCAGCCGGTCGCCCTCCTTCTCGAAGAGGACGCACTCGAGGATCGGGAGCGTGCTCTTGCTCGGGACGGCCCCGTTGGCGGCGGTGAGGGCTTTCTGGAGGTCGGCGCTGGAGACGGTGAACTTCATGGCGTGGCTCGGAAGGGATCAGGGACGAACGATTTTGGATTTACGGTTTCGGATTGGGGATTGGTCCCGTTCATCATCCAATCTAAAATCCAAAATCACCAATCCAAAATCAGCGAGTATGGAGCTCGAGCTTGCGGCGGAGCTCCTCGACGATCTCGCGGAACTTGACGTCGGTGTCGCGCTGGTTCTCGACGCTCTGGATCGCGTGGATCACCGTCGAGTGGTCGCGCCCGCCGAAGTGGAGGCCGATGGTCTTGAGCGAGTGCTTGGTGAACTGCTTGGCGAAGTACATCGCCACCTGGCGGGCCTGGACGACCTCGCGCTTGCGGGTGCGCGCCCGGACGAGGTCCTCGGGGATCGAGAAGTAGTCGCAGACGATCTGCTGGATCTGCTCGACGCCGAGTGAGACGTGGGTCTCCCTGATGATGTCGCGGAGCATCTCGCGCGCCAGGTCGAGGTCGATCTCGCGTCGGTGGAGCGTCGAGTGCGCCAGCAGCCGGATGAGCGAGCTTTCGAGCTCGCGGATGTTGCTCTTGACGTTGTGGGCGATGAACTCGATCACCTCGCCGTCGACCTCGATGCCGTCGTCCTCGGCCTTGCGGTTGAGGATGGCGATGCGGGTCTCGAGCTCGGGCGGCTTGACGTCGGCCGAGAGGCCCCACTGGAAGCGCGACAGCAGGCGCTCCTCGATGCCGTCAATGTCCTTCGGCGGGCGGTCGGCCGAGAGGATGATCTGCTTGCCGGACTGGTGGAGCGCGTTGAAGAGGTGGAAGAACTCCTCCTGGGTCTTCTCCTTGCCGCCGAAGAACTGCACGTCGTCGACGATCAGGAGGTCAATCTGGCGGTAGAAGAGCGAGAAATCGCCGGCGCTGTTCTTCTGGATGGCCTGGACGAACTGCGTCGTGAAGCGCTCGCTCGAGACGTAGAGCACGGTCTGGCTCTTGTGATGCTCGCGGACGTAGTTGCCGACGGCCTGGATGAGGTGGGTCTTGCCGAGGCCGACCCCGCCGTAGATCAGGAACGGGTTGAAGGCCGTCGCGCCGGGCTGCTGGGCGATGGCCCACGAGGCGCTGCGGGCGAGGCGGTTGCAGTCGCCCTCGATGAAGCGCTCGAAGACGTAGCTGGCGTTGAGCTGGCTGTCGACCTTGAGCTTCTGGATGCCGGGGATCGCAAAGGGGTTGGCAATCTGCGGCGGCGTCTGCGAAGGCGGTCCCTGCGGCGGTACGCCCTGCAAAGGTGCGCCTTGCGCAGGCGGGCGGCGGGCGGCGGGCCGGCCGGGCGGAGGGGCCTCGCCGCCGGAGGACTGACCGGGCGGGCCGACTGGCGGCTCCGGCGTGCTCGGCGGGTGCGCCGGGAGGTGCATCGAGGTCCCGGCGTGCTCGCCCTCGGCCTCCTTCTCGATCACGATGTCGTAGAAGAGCCGCCCGCTCGGCCCGAGCACCTTCGTGACCGTCTTGCGGAGCAGGCCGAAGTAGTGCTCCTCGAGCCACTCGTAGTAGAACCGGCTCGGAAGCTGGATCGTCAGCTTCGTCAGCCCCTCGTCCTGCTCCAGCCTGACGGCCGTGAGCGGCTCGAACCACGTCTTGAAGCTCTGGCGGGTGATGTTGTCCCCGATGATGGCGAGGCAGGCGTTCCAGACCGCTTCGGGAGAGGGCTCCGTCTCGACGTTTCGGGAAGGCTCGGGGGCGTCGTTCATGCTGGGAGACAGAGCGCTTCAGGCATGGGAGGTAGGATGGGTCGGGCTTCGTTACCGCATCGCAGGACGCGGGGCGGCGGGGCCGAAAGCGCGTGTCCCGGGCAGCAGACCGGTGCTCCCCAAAATAGGGGCCGCGCCGGAGCACGTGCAAGCTCGCAGACGACGGGCGGGAGAGTTATTCACAAGCTGGGACAGCCCGACTTTCCGCTGGGACGGCAGGCGGGCGGCCTCACCTGAGAGCATGCGTTTTATCCACATCTTGTCCACCGATTTATATGCTCTCTCAAACATAGCGTATGAATCACTTGCGGCGACGAAACTCTTGCGGCGTGCAGGAATCACCTCTGCGATGCGAGTGACGCTATAAGGGTCTCCCCGCTGACTTTTCACCCCTCTTCACTTGTCAACAAGTTGTTCACAAGCGAAGGCGGCCGCACCCCGCCGCTCTGTCCCCGAGAGGAGAGCCGCCGACGCGCTGCGGGGCCCAACCATCCGAAAGGCCGTCGCCCCGTCACCAGACCGCACCGTCGCCGGCCGTCTTTACGGTAGCACCGGAGCAGGGTGCCTGTCAAGTGTGTGTTAACTGAGTCGTGCTCTTTCTCGGAGGCACCCGCGGACTTGCAGCGGAGGCCGGAGTGGGCGTACCTTTTTCGTTCTGTACGCTCTCCACACCTGCCCGATGCTCGGCCTCGACATCGCCCATCTCAAGCCGGGTCTGCACGAGCAGACGCTGACGCCCGCGCCCGACGACCTCGGCCTCGACCCCGAGGCGTTCGAGGACATCAGCGTGGAGGTGCGGCTCGACCACGAAGAGGACCGCGACCTCGTCGCCTTCACCGCGCGGGCTACGACGACGCTCGAGTGCGACCGGACGCTCGTGCCGTTCCAGCAGGCGGTCGAGGGCAGCTACGCCGTGCTCTTCGTCCTGCCCGAGCGACTCGGGAGCTCCACGGCCGAGGCTGACGACGACCTGCGCCCGCTCCCCGCGCCGGGCGCGCCGCTCGACCTGACCGACGCCGTCCGCGACACCCTGCTCCTGGCCCTGCCGACGCGCCGCGTCGCGCCCGGTGCGGAGGACGAAGACATCCCCGTCCAGTTCGGTGCGCTCACCGACGCCGACGGCGACCCGATGGACCCGCGCTGGGAAGCCCTCAAAAGGCTCCGCGACACGAACTGACCTGCGGCACGAACTGACTCACCCCGGCCTCGGTGCCGGGCCTTCCTCCTTCCTTCTACGGACTCATGGCTAACCCGAAACGCAAGAACTCGAAGTCGCGCACCGCCAAGCGGCGCGCGCAGTACAAAATCCGCCAGACGCCCGAGGTGCATGAGTGCCCGAACTGCGGCAACGCGAAGATGTACCACCGCGCCTGCCCGACCTGCGGGCACTACCGCGGCCGCGCCGTCGTCGAGCGCCCGGACTACGCCTAGGGGTGGAGAGACGAGAGAGAAGAGATAGAAAAGAGAGACCGGGAAGCGCTATCACATACGGTTACTCTTTCCTCTTTCTTCTCCCTCTTTTCCTTCTCCTCTCTCCTGTTCCTCACTCCCGCACGCCCTGCGTGATGCCTGCTCGGGTATCGGCGCGGGGCGTGCGCTTGGGTTAGAGGCGGCTCCGTATCTTTGCGCCGCGCGTCGGCGCTCGCCCGGCGCGCCTCTACTTCTGGCGGGGGAGGCCGAACCGTTTAGCCTCGCCGGACCCCGGCAACTCAACTTTCTGGATGCAATGGCTGTTCGTGTGGCGGTGGATGCGATGGGAGGCGACCACGCGCCCGGCGTCGTGGTCGAAGGAGCCATTGAGGCCGTGCGCCAAGCCGGGGGCACGCTCCACGTCGTGCTCGTCGGGCCGGAGGCGACGGTCCGCGCCGCGCTCGACCGGCACGACACCGACGGGGTAGGCATCGAGGTGCTCGACGCGCCGGAGGTGATCGGGATGGCCGAGTCGCCGACGGCAGCGGTCAAGAGCAAGCCGCGCTCGTCGATCCACGTCGGCCTCGGGGCGCACAAGCAGGGGGCCGTCGATGCGTTCGCCTCGGCGGGAAACACCGGGGCGGTGATGGCGGCGTCGCTGTTCCTGCTCGGCCGGCTGCCGGGCGTGCTGCGGCCGGCGATCCCCGGCGTCTTCCCGACCGTCGAGAGCTACGCGATCCTCGTCGACGTCGGGGCGAACGTGGACTCGAAGCCGGAGCACCTCGTGCAGTTCGCCCGGATGGGGCACGTCTACGCCGAGCGCGTGATGCAGCGCCCGGAGCCGAAAATCGGGCTGCTCAACGTCGGCGAGGAGCCGGGCAAGGGCAACGAGGCCGCCAAGGCCGCCTACCCGCTCCTCGAGGCGCTCGGGCTGAACTTCGTCGGCAACATCGAGGGGCGCGACGTGATGCACCACGCCGCCGACGTGGTCGTCTGCGACGGGTTCGTAGGCAACATCGCCCTCAAGCTCGGCGAGAGCCTGACGACGGTGCTCCCGCAGCTCATCCGCGCCGAGGTGCAGGCGCAGGGCCTCAGCGAGGGCGAGATCAGCCTCGTCCGGCGCGTGTTCGGCAGCGTGGTCCGTCCCTTCAGCTACGAGGAGTACGGCGGCACCCCGCTGCTCGGCGTCGACGGCACGGCGGTGATCGGGCACGGCGGCTCGTCGGCGAAGGCGATTGCGCAGATGGTCCGCCGCGCCGCCGAGGTCGCCCGCGAGAACGTGCCCGCTGCCATCGCCGACGCCCTCGCCTAGCAGAGGTGGCAGCACCCACGATCACAGTGTATCCCGTCCGACCAGCCACAGGGAAGCACCCGTAGAGCATGGAGGGAGTGGGAGAATGGAGGGACGTTGCCTGCTTTCCACCTTCTCTCCATTCCCTCCTCTCTTTCCACTCCTTCCGTTCCCTACCAACCACCGACCCCGCCGCCATGCCCCGCGCTGCCATCACCGCCCTCGGCCACTTTCTCCCCGAGACCAGGCTGACGAATGCCGACCTCGAACAGATGGTTGACACCAGCGACGAGTGGATCCGGACGCGCACCGGCATCCGGGAGCGCCGCATCCTGCGCGAGCCGGGCAAGGCGACGGCCCACATGTGCGCGCGCGCCGCCGAGGAGCTCCTCGAGCAGCGCGGGATCGCCCCCGACGAGCTCGACGTGATCATCGTGGCGACGGTGACGCCGGACATGCTCTTCCCGGCGACGGCCTGCCTGGTGCAGCACGAGATCGGGGCCTCGAACGCGTGGGGGTTCGACCTCTCGGCGGCGTGCAGCGGCTTCCTCTTCGCGCTCACGACGGGCGCGCGCTTCATCGAGGCCGGGACCTACGGCAAGGTGCTCGTGATCGGGGCCGACATGATGACCTCGATCATGGACTACACCGACCGGACCTCGTGCGTCATCTTCGGCGACGGGGCCGGGGCCGTCCTCCTGGAGCCGGCCGAGGGCGAGCACGGCATCGTCGACGCCGTCCACCACGTCGACGGCACGGGCGCGGACTACCTCCGGATGCAGGCCGGCGGCAGCCTCCGCCCGGCCTCGCACGAGACCGTGGACCAGCGGCTGCACTTCCTCGAGCAGGAAGGCCGCCAGGTGTTCAAGTTCGCCGTCAAGGGGATGGCCGACGTCGCCGCCGAGGTGATGGAGCGCAACGACCTCACAGGCGACGACGTGAAGTACCTCGTCCCCCACCAGGCCAACCTCCGCATCATCGACGCGACCGCCGACCGGATGGGGATCGGCCGCGACCAGGTGATGATCAACATCGACCGCTACGGCAACACGACCTCGGGCACGATCCCGCTCTGCCTCTACGACTGGGAGGCCACGCTCCGGCCGGGCGACAAGAGCGTGCTGGCGGCCTTCGGCGGCGGCTTCACCTGGGGCGCGACGTACCTCACCTGGGCCTACGACGGCAGCCAGGTGCCGGGGGCTTCGGCCCGCCAGCAGAAGACGCTCGAAGCCGCCTAGCTTTAGAGAGAAGAAAGAGGAGACGGAAGAGAAAGAAAAGAAAGACCCTGGTTCTTCCCCGCCTACTCTCCCTTCTCTCTTGTCCCTCTCGTCTTTCTCTTCTCCCGATGACGACCGCCTTCCTCTTCCCCGGCCAGGGGTCTCAGTACGTCGGCATGGGGGCCGATCTCTACGAGCGCTTCCCCGAAGCCCGCGCCGTCTTCGATGAGGTCGAAAGGGTCTGCGGTGTGTCGCTCAACGGCCTGATGTTCGGGATGGGCGACGACCCGGAGGCCGAGCAGGCAGCGCTCACGCAGACCGACGTGACGCAGCCGGCGCTCTACGTCCACAGCCTCGCCGCCTTCGCCGTGCTGGAGTCGAAGGGCCGCCGGCCGGACATGACGGCGGGTCACAGCCTCGGCGAGTACAGCGCGCTCGCCGCCGCCGGAGCACTTTGCTTCGAGGAGGGCCTGCGGCTCGTTCGCCTGCGCGGGCGGCTCATGGCGCGGGCCGGCGACGAGCGCCCCGGCTCGATGGCGGCCGTCCTCGGCCTCGATGCCGAGGTGCTGGAGCGCCTCTGCGAGGAGATCACCGACACGGGCGCGGGCGTCGTGCAGTGCGCCAACTTCAACGCACCGGGGCAGATCGTGATCTCGGGCGACAGCGGGGCCGTCAGGCACACGGGCGAGGCGGCGACGGCGGCCGGGGCGAAGCGCGTCGTGCCGCTCCCGGTCAGCGGGGCGTTCCACTCGCCGCTGATGGCCTATGCCCGCGACGGCCTCGCCGCCGCGCTCGAGGCCGCCGAGATCGCCGCGCCGCGCTGCCCGGTCTACCTCAACGTCACCGCCCAGCCCGCGACCGACCCCGACGAGATCCGCCGCCGCCTGCTCGAGCAGCTCACCGCCCCCGTCCGCTGGGCGCAGACCCTCGAAGCCATGCACGCCGACGGGGCCGAGCGCTTCGTCGAGGTCGGTGCCGGCAAGGTCCTCGCCGGCCTCGCCCGTCGCACGCTCGGCCGCGAGGTTGGGACCGCCACGGCGGGCACGGCCGACGAGCTTGACGCCATGTAATCACCCGTAGGGGCGACCGGCCGGTCGCCCTATCTATCCCTCCCCCCATGCAACTCGACCTCTCCGGCAAGAACGTCCTCGTCACCGGCGGCACGCGCGGGATCGGCCGCGCCGTCGTCGAAGCCTGCGCCGAGGCCGGCGCGCGCGTCGCCTTCACCTACCGCTCTTCGGCCGATGCCGCCGAGGCCCTCAAGGCGGATCTCGAAGGGGACGGCACCGAAGCCTTCGCCATTCAAAGCGACGCCGCCGACTTCGACGCGGCGCAGGCCGCCGTGGACCAGGTCACCGACGCGTGGGGGTCGCTCGACGTGCTCGTCAACAACGCGGGCGTGACGCGGGACAACCTGCTGATCCGCTTGAGCGAGGACGACTGGGACGCCGTGATCGGGACCAACCTCAAGAGCGTCTTCAACCTGTGTAAGGCGGCCTACCGCCCGATGATGAAGCAGCGCGCCGGGCGGATCGTCAACGTCTCGTCGGTCGTCGGGGTGATGGGCAACGCGGGGCAGGCGAACTACGCCGCGAGCAAGGCCGGGATCATCGGCTTCACCAAGAGCCTCGCCAAAGAGCTGGGCGCGCGCGGGGTCACGGCCAACGTCGTCGCCCCCGGCTACGTCGAGACCGACATGACCGAGGCGCTCGGCGAGGCCGCCCGCGAGGCGATGCTGAGCGGCATTCCGCTCAAGCGCGCCGCCACGCCCGAGGACGTCGCCGGGGCGGTCCTCTTCCTCGCCTCCGACGCCGCGAGCTACATCACCGGCCACGTCCTCCACGTCGACGGCGGCCTGGCAATGTGATCCTTCTCATCCCGCCCCCAGGGAAGAGAAGGTCTCAGTCCGGCTCGTAGCGGATCGCGGTGACGGTGAGGGTTTCCTCGCCGCGCGGGGTCTTGAGCGTAACGGCCTCGCCTACGGTGCAGCCCGTTACGGCGCGAGCAATCGGGGCGAAGAAGGCGACGCGGTCCGGAGCCGTTGCTGCCTCGTCCACGCCGACGATGGTGAAGCGCCGCTCTTCGCCGTCGCCTGTGGTGAGGGTGACGGCGGCCCCGAAGCGGACCTCGTCGGGCAGCGGCTCGTGGCGAATGACGCGGGCGCTCGCGATGCGGGCGTTCAGGTCGGCGAGGCGGCCGGCGTGGGCGGCGAGGGCACGCTTTCGCTCGTCCTCGTCGGCGAGCGTATCGAGGGAGGCACGCTCAGTCTCTAGCTCGTCGCGCTCGGCGTGGAGGAGCGCGAGGCCGTTCGGCGTGACGTAGTTCGTCGCACCCGGCGGGAGGGGGGCGCGGGGCGGGATCAGAACGGGACCGCCGGAGGACTCTTCTTTGGTGAAGGCTCGGCTCATGGCAGCAAGGTACGGCTTCAGCCCCTCGGCGTCGGGGACGGGAATAGATACGGCGGACGCGTGTGACACGGCGCTGTCACCGGGACAGGGTAAACTTCGGGCGAGGGCGGTCCGTGCCCTCCTCACACCCCCCAACCCAGCTTTCTGCTTCCATGACTACGCGCGTAACCCCCCTCAGCCGCCGGCCCCAGCAGCGCCGCCTCGTCATGGCCGTGCGCGGCGCGGCCGGTGCGGGCAAGAGCGTCTTCGCCGCCTCCCTCGCCGAGGCCAGCCTCGGCCGCCTCTGTTTCTTCGACACCGAGCGCAAGGGCCGCCTCCTCCCCGGTGCCGACGGCTCGGCCTTCGACGCCATCGAGGTCCAGCACCCGGACGAGCTGCCCGAGTTCATTGACTGGGCGCTCGACGGCGAGGGCCGCGCCCAGGGCTACGGCTGCTACGCCCTCGACTCGTGGGCGATGTACTTCGGCCGCCAGCACCGCCAGACCATCCAGGCCGTCCGCGCCCGCACCGGCGACCCCACGGCCCAGCCCTCGGCAGAGGAGCTACAGGCCGACCAGCTCGTCCTCCAGGAGGTCCTCCGCCGCCTCTGCGCGGACTCCGGCGCGTGCGTCGTCATCACCGACCAGATCGCGGCCAAGGGCAAGGAGGAGCTTGAGGAAAACCAGCTAGGCCGCGTCCTCCCGCTCACCACCGGCGGGCTGGAATACTTCGTCGACGTGATGGTCGAGCTGTCGGTTCGCGTCGAAGGCTTCGAGACCGTTCGCGTGGCGACCGTGGTGAAGAGCAACGTGCCCGCGCTCCCGGTTGGCTTCGAGCTGGCGAACCCGACGTTCCGCGACTTCCTCGACCGCGTCGGCGACGGGCCGGTGCGCCAGTCCGACGAGCCGGAGACGCTGGAGATGCCGGAGGTCCCGGCCGCACCGGCTCCGACCGTGGACGACCTCGTGGCTACGGCCGCTGGCTACGGGATTGACCGGGCCGCGCTGCTCGTCGCCGCCCGGCACTACTGCGGCGCGGCCGACCTCACGGCGCTCCGCCCCACGCACGTCGAGGGTCTCCTGGAGCGGATGCACGCCCGCTACGGCGCGGCCGAGGCGGCTGCTCCCGTCGGCGGCGACTCGGCTGAGGTGCCGCGCGATGCCGTCGAGGTCAAGGCGTCGAAGCGGAAGAAGTAGGGCCGGGGCGGCTCCTTCCCCGGCACAGGTTGTGGCCGCGACCTCGTAGGGACACCATGCATGGTGTCCCTACAGCGCATGAGGCCAGACGCGGAGCGACTGCAAGCGCGGCGGGGGTCTGAGCACGCGGAAGCGCCTCGCGCTCGGGGAAACGCCGTGCTATCTTGCGGGCCGCTTTTCTGACGCTGCCCGACCCTGCCCGATGCGCCCCGCCCTCCTCGCCTTCGTCCTCTGGGCGCTGTGCCTCGGACCGCGCGCCGAGGCGCAGCGGGCGGCGCTCGAAGGCACTGTCACCGACGCCGCCGACAGGCAGGCACTGGCGGGCGCGAACGTCGTCCTCCGCCGCGAGGACGGGCAGCAGCTCGGGCGGGCAGCGGACCGCGACGGGCGCTTTGCCTTCGCCGGCCTGCTGCCGGGCCGCTATGCTCTCGCCGTCACCTCGCTCGGCTACGACGCCTTCGCCGACACGCTCGCGCTCGCCTTCGGCGACCGGGTCTCGCTGGCGGTCGCCCTCGCCCCGGCCGAGGCGGACCTGGAGGCCGTCACCGTCGAGACCGAGCGCGGGACCTTCACCTCGGCCCCGGCGGGCCTCGTGCAGCTTCGCCCGGCCGACCTCGCCGTGATCCCGTCGCCGGACCTTGGCGGCGACCTCGCGGGCATCCTCACCGTCCAACCCGGCATCACGACCCTCAGCGACCGCGGTGGGCAGCTCTACATCCGCGGCGGGACGCCGACCCAGAACCTCGTGCTCGTCGACGGGATGCGCCTCTTCCAGCCGTTCCACATCGTCGGGTTCTACTCGGCGTTCCCGGCCGAGATCGTGCAGCGCGCCGACGTCTACGCGGGCGGCTTCGGGGCGCGCTACGGCGGGCGCATCTCCTCCGTGATTGACGTGAGGACGCGCAACGGGAGCAAGCAGCGCTTCGGCGGGGCGGCGGCGCTCGCGCCGTTCCTGACCTCGGTCCGGGTCGAGGGGCCGATTGTCCCGGACGAGGCGTCGTTCGTCGTCAGCGTGCGCGAGTCGGTGGTGGAGCGCGTGGCCGAGCCGCTCGTCGGCGAGGCCCTGCCGTACCGCTTCGGCGACGCCTTCGCAAAGCTCCACTTCTTCACCGGCCCGGCGAGCTTCGTAAGCCTCACCGGCCTCCGCACGACCGACGCGGGCGACATCAGCGGAGATGCCGACGAGCGGACGCGGATCAGCTGGACCAACGAGGCCCTCGGCGGGCGCTTCTTCTACCTCCCGACCTCGCTCGCGGCCGCGCTCGACGTGACGGCGAACTACGCGGCCTACCGCTCGTCGTTCGAGCCGGAGCGCGCCCCGGCGCGCGACGCCGACGTGAAGAGCTTCGGCGGCCAGTTCGCGCTCGCCTACTTCCTCGAGCGCGCCGAGGTCCGCTTCGGCTTCGGCGGCCAGACGCTGCAGTTCGACTACACCTTCGACCGAGCCGGCCGCCCGAGCCGGGAGAACACGACCGAGGGCAGCTTCTTCGCCGAGGCGGATTTTGATCTCGGGCGCGGCGTGCGGGCCGAGCCGGGGCTGCGGGTCCAGACGTTTCCGGCGCAGCGGCGCGACCTCTCGCTCGAGCCTCGGCTGCGGGCGTCGTGGGTCCTCTCGCCGAAAGCCACGCTCAGCACAGCCTTCGGGGTCTACCGGCAGGAGATCATCGGGCTCAACGACGAGCGCGACATCGGCGACGTGTTCACGGCGTGGGCCTCGATCCCCGAGGGCGAGCCGACGCCGCGCGCGCTCCACGCGATCCTCGGGGCCGAGCTTCGGCCCGCGCCGGGCGTCCTCGTCGGGGCCGAGGGCTACGCCAAGCAGCTCGCCGACGTGCAGGTGCTCCTCGGCGAGCGCGGCCTCGTCCGCTCCCACGGCGAGGTCTTCGGCCTCGACCTGCGCGCCGAGTGGCGGCGCGCCCCGCTCCTGCTGCTCGCCACCT
>JBBSMV010000015.1:0-19492 GCA_038232975.1 Rhodothermales bacterium | reverse complement strand
CAGGCTCGCACGAGGTCACGATTTTGCTCTCGCAAGGCGCGCGAGAAGCCAGATGCCGGTGCATCGGGCGACGAGTGCCACGCAGCGAGGGCGGAATCTGGCCCGTGAGAGCCGATCTGGGTGAATGTCCACACGCCCTAGTGCGACCGTGGGTTCTGCGATACACGCCTCACGAATCACGTTTCACGATTACGGCGGCTTCGAGGGAGTCGTGGACGGCGGGCCGCTCGCCGGGCGCGAGCCAGAAGTCCTCGCTCGTCACCCCGTCCACGATGCGGAGCGCGTGGCGCTGCACGAGCTCGAGGATGGCGAGGAAGGTCGTGATGACGAACGGCTTCGGGCGGCGGGCGACGAGCGCGGTGAACGCGGTGCGCCCGGCGCGGACGCGCCGGAGCACGTACTCCTGCTGCTCCTCGACGGTGTAGTCGTAGCGCTGCACCGGGTGCAGGAGCGTCTCGTCGGGAGCCTGGGCCAGCACTTTTTTGAGGACCGCGATCAGCTCGAAGACCGAGACGCGGTAGCTCGGCTCCTCCTCGCCGTCGGGGTGAAGCGCTACCTCGGCGGCGGCACCGCGGACGAACTGCGCGGCGCGCGCCTCAAAGCAGCGGGCGAGGTGGCCGGCGGCCTCTTTGTAGCGCATGTATTCGAGGAGCCGCCGCACCAGCTCCGCGCGCGGGTCCACCGGCTCGCCCTCGTCATCGAGCTCGGGCCGGGGCAGGAGCATCTTGGCCTTGATCCCGATCAGGATCGCGGCCATGTAGATGAAGTCGCCGACGCCGTCGAGGTCTACCTCTTCGAGGACGCGGACGTAGGCGAGGTACTCGTCGGTGATGCGGGCGACGGGGATGTCGTGGATGTCCAGCTCATCGCGGCGGATGAAGAACAGGAGCAGGTCGAGCGGCCCCTCGAAGTTCTGAAGCTGGATGCGGTACATCGGAGTGTCGGGTTACGAGTGTCGAGGTACGAGTGGTTCATTCGTCACTCGGCCTTTGACACTCGGCGTTCTCGAAACCAGTCCACCGTCCGGCTCAGCCCGGTCTCTAGCTCGACGCGCGGCTCCCAGCCGAGGGTCTCGCGCGCGTGCGACACGTCGAGGACGCTGCGCTGCTGCTCGCCGGGCTTGGCCTCGGCGTGCTTCTCCCCGGCGTGCCCGCCGGTGAGGTCGTTGAGCACGCGGAAGAGCGTGTTGACGCTCGTCTCGCGGCCGGTGCCGACGTTGAACACGTCGGAGCCGTCGTGGTCGAGGCCGGCCAGGACGGCGCGGACGACGTCGCCGACGTAGACGTAGTCCCGCGTCTGCTCGCCGTGGCCGTAGATCACCGGCTGCTGCCCGTCGAGGAGCCGCTCAGCGAAGATGGCGACGACGCCGGCCTCGCCGTGGGGGTTCTGGCGCGGGCCGTAGACGTTCCCGAAGCGCATGGCGGCGTAGGGGATGCCGTAGCTCTGCTCGTAGAAGTAGAGGTAGCGCTCGGTGACGAGCTTGGTGATGCCGTAGGGCGAGAGCGGGCGCTGCGGGTGGCTCTCGGGCTGCGGCCCGCCGCCGTTCACCGCCGGGTCCGGCTCGCCGTAGATCGCGCCGCCGGTCGAGGCGAAGACGACCTTCTTCAGCCCGGCCTCGCGCGCGGCCTCCATCAGGTTCAGGAACCCGAGCACGTTCACGCCCGCGTCGAAGCGCGGGTCAGCAACGGAGCGGCGGACGTCCATCTGCGCGGCCAGGTGGACGAGCGCGTCGAACCGCTCCTGCCGCATGAGGGCGGCGGCTTCGTCCGAGCGGATGTCGAGCGGGTGGAAGGTGGCGGCGTCGGGGACGTTCTCGCGGCGGCCGCCGGAGAGGTCGTCCATCACGTGGACATCATAGCCGCGCACGACGAGGGCGTCGGCGACGTGGGAGCCGATGAATCCGGCACCGCCGGTGACGAGGACTTTCATGGGTCGGAAGTTGAGCGTCAGGAATCCAGAGCCGCCGGACGCGACGGTGCAGGGCGTGAAGGAAGGTAGGCGCGGCAGCGGGACAAGGCCAAACCGCCGAGCATCACTCGTAAGATGTCTTTGCGATGGCCGACATCAAGTACGGTGACCACGAGGACGGCATCCTCGATCTCGTAGATCACGCGGTAGCGGCCGACGCGGATGCGCCAACCGTCACGCCCGACCAGCTTCTTGCAGCCCGGCGGACGGGGATCAACGCCGAGGTCGCGGATAGTGTCACGGACCTGCCCGTAGTCCCGCTCCGGCAGCTTCGAGAGCGCTTTCGCTGCGCGGCGGAGAATCTCGACGCGGTAGCTCACCCGACCTTCCGGTTCCGCTCGATCTCGCGCATGGCTTCCTCGAACGGTACGGCCTCGCCTCCACTCGCCTTCGCCTCATCGTAGGCGCGAGCGGCGTCAGTTTCCTCATCACGTGCCCAGTCCTCAGCCAGCGCGGCCTCGCTGAGTAGGGCTGTCTCGCTGGGAATATGCTCACCGAGAATCGTAACGAGCGCCCGCTCCCCCTCTCGGAGTTCTACATCTTCGAGGATACGCAAACTCCCGTCTTTCTCGACAATGGCCTCAACTGTTCGCAGCATAGATCAGGCTCCGGTTTCGTGCTCCAACGCTGAGTGACGGCTCTGATTGCTGCACCGTCACCAGGAGGGCGCAGTTACTAGTTCGTCGTCTTAACGCGGCGAAAGCAATTCAAGTGGTGGGATGGACGATACACGAGGGTTTGTGTGGTGCAGTCTAAATTTTCTCGAGCAGGTCTTTTATGAGGCGGGCATCACGTTGCTTTTTAAGATCACGGTCAACTACTTGGATATACTCGACCGCCTTAAAATCGTCTCCGCGCTTTCGGTTCTGGCGTGGTTCCAATGCCTCGATCAAGATTGCCTCCAGTGTTGCAATTAGCGTCGGAGCGTTGACGGAGAGGTTAGGATGGCTTGCAAGCGAGCCGCTAGGGGAGACCGCTAGCAACCCGAATCATGAGAAGCGATCCCAACGACCATTCAGTCGGTCATATGTATGTTCGTAGAGCCGAAGCCCAAGTGGGCGCTTGGCGCTTCGACCGACATAAATAACTTCTCGCCCATCATGCAACAGATAAACGCCTAATTGATCTGCAAAGTTAACTGACTCTGACTTTCGATCCTGTTGACCCATGATTAATGGGTTGTTATTCCATCTTATTTGATCCCGACGCCAGTACATCCCAAGTGCTTCAACGATTCCTGTTGATTCAACGTCGTCGTTGAAGTCGTCACTGTCGAGTTCAGGCACGGTACTCTGTCCAACGTCTAAATCAACATCATAATGCTCACGGAGAATAAACTCGCCACGTCGCACTTTGATAAAAGCGGACCCATCCCCTTCATCCTTTATTTCAGTGGTCACAACAGCACTAACAGTATTTGCCGGCGTAGCCCCATAATTATGCCGAAGTCCTTTGTCGATGATCGCCTTTGCGATCTCAGTATAATGCATCGCGGAGCCTCTGTCTTTGAGCACTCTGACGATGGCTTTACGCCAGGGAAGATCGGTGTGAGTATCCACTTTAGAATTGATTATGATGGCGCGCCTCACGCCTCGGGCAAGATAGCCACCGTGGACAGGCGCTCGGGGGCAAACAGTTCGGCGGCGAGGCAAGGTAGGCGAGCCGGTCAAATGAGGCAAGGCGGTGCAACATTGTTTCGGCCGACAACACGGATTACACGGCCAAACGGATCACTAGACCCGGTGCCGCTTCAGGCAATGCGGCATTGATCGCGGGCACCAGTGGGAGAAGATCGTCTATGTCGTTGCTGACGGCCGCGAGCACGATCAGGCATAGCTCGATACCCGTCAGGTTTTGCTGGTACTCGATCCCCCGGTCTATCGTCAGCAGCACGTCGAACTCCACCGCTGCCAAGCGGAGCAGCGGCCCGTTCTTGATCCCGCCCCACCCCCGCTCGGGCACCGTCAGCGCCTCCGCTTCCAGCGACCACTTCAGCTTGCGCGGCAAGTTCTCATCGAGCAGAACCCGGGTCACGGCGCGGCGACCAGCTCTTGCTCGGCTAGATCGAGGAGGGCTTCAGCCTGCTCCCTGCTGACCGTGGGGAAGTCGTCGCGGAAGTCCTCGATCCGCTTCCCCTTGCGGAGGTAGACGAGGAGGGTGTCGATGGGAACACGCGTGCCGGTGAACACGGGCGTGCCACCGAGGATGTCAGGGTCGGAATGGTAGACGGCGGCTCGTTGCATCATTTTCTCCTTGTTCCATCGTGCCCATTTCGTCTCCAACGCTCCTGACCTCGGTCGGATTCGGCGTGGCACGTCTCACGCCTCGGGCAAGATAGCCACCGTGGACAGGCGCTCGGGGGCAAACAGTTCGGCGGCGAGGCTCTGCACCTCCGCCGCCGTCACGGCGTCAATCGAGGCGATGACCTCGTCGAGGGTGAAGTAGCGCTCGAAGGCCAGCTCGATCCGGCCGAGGCGCATCATCCGGTTGCTCATGCTCTCGAGGCCGAGCATGAGCGAGCCTTTGAGCTGGCTCTTGGCCTGGCTCAGGGTGCGCGCCGAGACCGGCTTGGCGACGAGCTTCTCGAGCTCTCGCCCGATCAGCTTCCGCGAGCGCTCCACCTTGCCGGCGTCGGTGCCCATGTAGACCCCGACGTCGCCGGTGTCGGAGAGCATGTTGGCGAACGAGTAGATGTTGTAGCAGTAGCCGTACTTCTCGCGGATGTTCTGGTTGAGCCGGCTCGACATCCCCCCGCCGAGGACGGTGTTGAGCGTCGTAAGCACGGTCCGGCGCGGGTCGTCGAGGCCGGGGGCGCGCGCGCCGACGACGAGGTGCGCCTGCTGGACCGGCCGGCGCACGAGGTCCTCTACAGCCTCGTAGCCGTTGGCGGCCTCGCGGCGGAGGGGCTGCGGGGCGCGCTCGATCTCGGCGGTCAGCCGCTCGACCTGTCGCACCACGGCGTCGTGAGCGACGTTGCCCGCCACGGCGACGACGAGGCGGTTCGGGGCGTAGTGGGTGTCGATGTAGTCGAAGAGCCGCTCGCGCGTGAACGAGCGGACGGTCTCGGGCACCCCGAGGATCGGCCGGCCGAGCGCGTGGTGCGGGTAGACCGCGGCCTCGAAGTGGTCGAAGACGAGGTCGTCGGGCGCGTCCTCGTACATCTTCATCTCCTCGACGACGACCTCCTTCTCCTTCTCCACCTCGCGCTCCGGCAGTGTCGGGCTGACGACGAGGTCGAGGACGACGTCGAGTGCCCGCCCGAGGTGCTCGTCGAGGCTGCGGGCATAGTAGCAGGTGGTCTCTTTCGAGGTGAAGGCGTTGAGGTAGCCGCCGACGGCCTCCATCCGCTGGGCGATGTGGTGCATCCTCCGGCGGCGCGTCCCCTTGAACACCATGTGCTCGATGAAGTGCGAGATGCCGTTGTCGCGCGGGGCCTCGTCGCGCCCCCCGGCCGCCAGCCACGCCCCGACGGCGACCGAGCGCACCGACGGGATGTGCTCGCTGACGACGCGGACGCCACTGGCGAGCGTGGTTTTCTGGAAGTGGGGGGACGAGGTGGGGTCGGGCATAAGGCCAGGCTGCGTGGGGGCGGGAATATAAAACACGGGCGGAGCGATGGCCCCGCCCGTGGTCGTGGGTCTGGGAAGATGAGCGTGAACCCCCTATCGCTCCGGGACACGCCCCTGCGCTCAAGGATCGAGAAGCTGTCCCCCTCGGCGAGGGGGACAGCCACGCGCTGCCGGGAGCGAGCGTAGCGAGTGACCGCAAGCGTGGCGGGGGGTCCGGCTACCGTCGGCCGCCGCGCCCACCGCCGCGCCGGTCGTCGCCGCCGCGTCGGTCGCCGCCGTTGCGGCTGCTGCTCTCGCGGCGCTCGCGCGAGGCCGCCTTCTCCTCCTCAGTCGGCTCCGGCAGGAACGGCTTGCGGGAGAAGCGCAGCTTGCCGTCGTCGCGGACCTCGATGAGCTGGACCCGGACCTTGTCGCCGACCTGCATCTGGTCCTCGGGGTTCTCGACGTAGCCGTGGGCCATCTCGGAGACGTGGAGCATCCCCTCTTTGCCCGGCAGCACCTCGAGGATCGCCCCGAACGGGAGCATCTTGCGGACGGTGCCCTCGTACTCCTCGCCGACCTCGGGGACAGTCACCATGCCGCGGACGATCTCGATGGCAGCGTCGGCGTCGGCCTGGTTCTCGGCGGCGATCGTGACGTAGCCCTTGCCGTCGCGCTCGTCGATGTCCACCTTCGTGTTGGTGTCGGCCTGGAGGGCCTTGATGTTCTTGCCACCCGGCCCGATGAGGGCCCCGATGAACTCGGTGTCGATCACGAGCTGGAAGAGGCGCGGGGCGCTCGGGGCTATCTCGGCGCGCGGCTCCTCGATGGTCTTCGCCATCTCGTCGAGGATGTGGAGGCGGCCTTCGCGGGCCTGGTCGAGCGCCTTCTTCATGGTCTCCTTGGCGAGGCCGGAGACCTTGATGTCCATCTGGCAGGCGGTGATGCCGTCGCGCGTGCCGGTGAGCTTGAAGTCCATGTCGCCGAGGTGGTCCTCGGTCCCGAGGATGTCGGAGAGGATGGCGACGCGGTCGTCGGTCTTGATGAGGCCCATCGCGATGCCGGCGACGGGCTTCGTGATCGGCACGCCGGCGGCCATGAGCGCCATCGAGCCGGAGCAGACGCTCCCCATCGAGGACGAGCCGTTGGACTCGAGCACGTCGCAGATGAGGCGGATCGTGTAGGGGAAGGCGTCCTCGGTCGGGAGCACCGGCACGAGGGCGCGCTCGGCGAGCATCCCGTGGCCGATCTCGCGGCGGCCCGGCCCGCGGAGGAACCGCGCCTCGCCGACGGAAAACGGCGGGAAGTTGTAGTGGAGGTAGAACCGCTTGTCGGTCTGGTCGAAGAGCTGGTCAACGCCCTGCACGTCGCGCCCGGAGCCGAGCGTGAGCTGGGCGAGCACCTGCGTCTCGCCGCGCGTGAAGATCGCCGAGCCGTGGACGCGCGGGAGGTAGTCCACCTCGGTCCAGATCGCGCGGACCTCGTCGAGGCGGCGGCCGTCGATGCGGCGGCCCTCGGAGAGGATCATCTCGCGCATCACGTCGCTCTCGACCGTCGAGAAGGCGTTCTTGATGTCCGCCTCCGAGACGGCCGGGACGGTCTCGACCCCGACGGCTTCGAGCGCGCTGCCGACGAGGCTGCCCTGGACCTCAGCGATGACCTCCTTCTTGATGTCGCTGAGGCCGCCGTAGAGGCTCTTCTTGTCGTAGGGCTGGCGGAGGTGCGCGGCGATCCGGTCCGAGGCGATCCCGCGGACTTTTTCCACGAGGTCGTTGTCGGCCATGACGGTGCCGTACTCCATCGTCTCGATGGCCCCGCGCTGGTTCTCGACGTCGCGGCGAAGGTCGCGCTGGGCGCGGCAGAGGGTCTTGATGGCCTCGTGGGCGAAGTCGAGCGCAGCGAGCATGTCGTCCTCGCTGACCTCCTTCATCTCGCCCTCGACCATCACGATGGCGTCTTCCTTGCCGGCCACGATGAGGTCGAAGTCGCCGGCCTCACGCTCCTCCTTCGTCGGGTTGATGATCCACTCGCCGCCGGTGCTGCGGCCGACGCGGATGTGGGCCGTCGGGCCGTCGAACGGGCTGCCGGTGAGCGTCAGCGCGGCCGACGCGCCGAGGCCCGCGAGCACGTCGGCGTCGACCTCGTGGTCGGCCGAGAGGACGAAGCAGAGGGCCTGGACCTCGTTGCGGAAGCCGTCGGGGAAGAGCGGGCGGAGGGTCCGGTCCACGAGGCGCGAGGCGAGGGTCTCCTTGTCCGAGGGGCGGCCTTCGCGCTTGAGGAAGCCGCCGGGGAACTTGCCGCCGGCTGAGAAGCGCTCGCGGTAGTCGACGGTGAGCGGGAAGAAGCTCTGGCCGTCCTTCGCGCTCTGCTCGATGACGGCGGTGCAGAGGACCATCGTGTCGCCCTGACGGACGACGACCGAGCCGCCGGCCTGCTTGGCGAGCTTGCCGGTTTCGAGGGTGATTTCTTTGCCTTGACCGATGTCTACGGTCTGGGTTATGGCATTCATGTGCGTCTGGGTTTGCGGTGCCGCCCCCGCTCTCTGGCTCGGCCTCGCGCTCCTTCTGCGTGGAAGCAGAGAGCCGGAAATCAGCTTTCAGCGGCCAGCGCCGCACTCGGGACGGCGGGGCTGGCCGCTGAAGACTGACCGCCGACGGGGGCGGTGAGCACCGAGCCGGTGCGTAGCCGGCTGGTGAAGGGGCCGCGGGTCGCTGCCCCATAGAAACGACGGCAGCGACCCGAGCGGGGCCGCTGCCGAGGGGCTTACTTGCGGATGCCGAGCCTGGCGATCACGGCGCGGTAGCGCTCGATGTCGCGGCCGGCGAGGTAGTCGAGTAGCCGGCGGCGCTTGCCGACGAGCTTGAGGAGGCCGCGCCGCGAGGCGTGGTCCTTCTGGTGCGTCTTGAGGTGGCCGGTGAGGTCGTTGATGCGCGCGGTGAAGAGGGCGATCTGAACCTCGGTGGTGCCGGTGTCGGCGTCGCTCGCGCCGTGCTCAGTGATGAGCTCCTGCTTGCGTTCTTTGGTGATCATCGAGAGGGTTCCTCCGGGTGCCTCTTTAGATATTCCATGCTAAAGGAGCGGACGCCCCAGCCCGCAGAGCGGGGTCTTATGTCAGGCGCGTGCTTGAATCGGGTAAAAATACGCGGGGGCCGCACGGGGACATTCGAAGTCTGGGCAAATATGAGGAGGTGAGGTCGAGGGCAGTGATCGAACACTAGACGGACGGCCCGTTCTCGGACCTCGGGGGAGTACCTCTTCGATGTGCTCATGACTCCAAGTGCTCAAAGGTTGGAGTCTCCGGCAATCCCGGGGCGGTTCAGTCGTGCCCTGCCTGTAAAGACCGGGTACCTTGTCTACGCCCGGCGGTGCCTCTACTTCTCGGGGAGGCGGAACATCCGGTGCTGCCCCCCGAAGGCGAGGAGGACGCCGACGACCGCGAGCGCCTTCAGCAGCAAAGCGGGGCCGGTCTCGAAAGCCAGCCCGAGGCCGGCGGCGGCGGCAAGCCCCAGTCCAAGCACGAGAAGCAGGACGGCCCGGCGCTCCTTCATCATTCTTCAAGCTTATGTGCGAAGCCGAGCCATGGGTGCCGAGCAAAACCACATTCAACACTCGCCCCTCGATACTACACCTCAGCCTTTGCGGAAGATGAAGCGGACCGTGGCGGCGGGTCCCTGGTGGAACGAGCCTTCGTTGAGCGTCACGTCCGTGGGTTCGCACAGCAGGATGTCGCCCCAGATGAAGTGCTGCTCGAGCTCGCGCGGCTTCACCATGAGGTCGAGCGTCGGCGGGCCGCCGGAGGTGTAGCCGTCGGTGCGCTGCTCGGGTCGGAACCACTCGGCCACGAGGAGCGCGCCGGGCTTGAGCGCGGCCTGCACGGCGGTGTAGAAGCGGAGCCGCTCGCCGAGGCGGAGGTGGACGAACGTGCAGACTAGCCCGGCCCACTGCCGGTTCGGCATCCAGTAGCCCAGGTCAGCCAGGACCGTCTCGACGGCGACGCCACGCTCGGCGGCGAGGGCGCGGGGGTTCCGCAGGCCCTCTTCGGCGTAGTCAAGCGCCGTGACGCGGTAGCCCTGCTCGGCGAGGAAGACGGCGTTGCGGCCCTCGCCGGCTCCGAGGTCGAGGAGCTCGGCACCCGCCGGGAAGCGGTGCGCCTCCTCGGCGACGAATGTGTTGGGGCGGGTGCCGTAGGTGTAGAGTTCGCTCCCGAAGCGGGCGTCCCAGAACGCAGCGCGCGCGGCGATGGGGGGAGGCGGGGGCGTGGCGTTGGGGTCGAACACGGGGTGCAGGGTGAGCGATGGGGGCAGTGTCTGCAAGCATAGGGCAAAACCCGCCGGGCCGCAACCCCCGTTCGGAGGTGCGGCCCGATTTAGTTATGCACGGGGCGACGCGCTCAGCGCTGGAGCACGACCGGCGTCGCCGCCGTCGCTCCGCCGGCGCGCAGGCGGACGAGGTAAACGCCACTCGGCAGTCTCGCCTCCGGGGTCCACGTCACCGAGTGCGCCCCGGCCGGCACCGGCCCGTCGAGCAGCACGCCGACGCGGCGGCCGAGCACGTCGAAGACCTCGACCGTCGCGTGGCCCGCCTCGGCGAGCTCGACCGTCAGCATGGTGCGTTCGGCGAACGGGTTCGGGAACGCCTTGGCGAGCGCGAAGCCCGTCTGCGGCGCTCCGTCCTCGCCGGCTGTGCTGGGGTCGAAGTCGGCCTGGATGGCGTCGCTGAGCGCCTTCAGCGCGGTGACGGAGTCGAGGTTGCTATTCCCGAGCGCCCAGAGGATGCCGACGGTGAAGGTCTGCTCCTCGCCGGGTTCGAGCGTGACGGGGCCGCTGGAGATCAGGAAACGCCGGTCGCCGGGCAGGTTCGACGTGCCGGCCCCGTCTACGTTGAACTCGCTCCAGAACGCCGGAGGGTCAGCCGGGAAGACGTAGCGCGTCACGTCGCCGCCGGTCATGTAGCCGTCGCCGCCGACGGTGATCGGCGTGCCGTCCTTCCACAGCCCGCGCAGGTGGTTGTAGTAGCCCTCCTTCGTGCTCGGGTCGCTCGTAGGCGCTCCGAACTTGTTCTTGAAGTAGGTCACGCTCGTTGCGCCAAGCGGCTCGTCGTTGGGGCCTTCAGGGCTGCGGAGGATGTCGTAGCCGACGGCCGGGGGCGGCGTTCCGTACCCTCCGTTCAGGCCGCCGTTGTCACTATTGTCGGCGTTGTAGGCAAACGCCAGCCCGCGTGCCGGGTCGCTCCCGACGTAGTCGTCGCTCGGGTCGCCGAGGTCGGGGTCGGAGAAGAAGCCGACGTAGGCGTCCTCGACGGAGGCGTCGCCTCGGTAGGTCACCCCGAAGTCGTAGAACGTCGAGGTCTCGTAGCCGGGGCGGTCGTAGGCGTAGGCGAGCACGCGGACCTCGATGCCGAGGGGCTGGGAGCCACTGCTTTCGTGGTCGCCTCCGACGTCGTTCATGATCCACCAGAGGGCCTGGTCGGCGTCGTTGATCTCCGGCCGCTCGCCCGCCTCCAGGTCAATCGTCTGGTCGAGCGAGGTCGCCTCGACCGGCTCGCCGTCGGCGTCCACGGTCGGTGCGCCGAGGCCGACGGGCCATTCGGCGAGGTCGGCCGTCGGGGTTCCGCCGTTCTCGTAGTCGTCAATGTCAGCCCGGCTCACGCGGTAGATGCGGTCGTAGGCCGAGCAGTCGTCGGGGTTCACGGGGCGGCCGTCCTCGCCGAGGGGACCGGGCCAGAACTCGAAGTTGTCGTACCGGGCGGCGGCCGTGCGGACGGTGCCGCCGACGAGGCCGCCGACCCAGAGGCCGCTGGCGAAGATCGGCGAGCGGCCGGTATTCTGCGGGACGAGGTAGCCGTCGCCGCTGACGGTGGCGTTGCCGAAGAACAGGCTGCCCGTGTTGAAGACCCGTGCGAAGACGTTGTTGACGTCGAGCTCGTTCTGGGCCGTGCCGGTGGTGCAGTCGCCGGCCGTCTGCCCGAGCGCAGGCCCGGCGACGAGCGTGAGGAGTAGGAAAGCGGTAGCGATGCGCATAGCGGAGCCTCATGGGAAAGAGAATAAGGAGGGATAAGATGCGCCAAGCCGGTCCTATTTTTCAAGCCACTACGCCGTCCCCCGGAAAAATCTATCCCGCCTGCCCCGCCGCCGTCTCCGCCTCGGCGATCAGGTCTTCAATCGCCCTGAGGCCCTGCTGCCAGAAGGCCGGGCCCTGGAGGTCGATGCCGAGCCGCCCGACGAGGACGTGCGGCCAGTCCGAGCCGCCGGCCCGGAGCAGGTCGAGGTAGGCCTCGGCGAAGCCGGCCTGGCCGCCGACGGCGGCGTCGCGGTAGCGGGCGTAGAGCGCCAGCACGAGCAGCTCGCCGAAGGCGTAGGCGTAGACGTAGCCCGGCGTGTGGACGAAGTGCGGGATGTAGCTCCACCACCTCCGGTAGTGGTCGCCGAGCGTCACGGCGTCGCCGTACATCCGCCCCTGCGTCTCCATCCAGAGGTCGCCGAACTGCTCCGTCGTCAGCTCGCCCGAGGCGCGGCGGCGGGTGTGGACGACCTCCTCGAAGCGGTTCATCGTGACCTGCCGGAAGACCGTCGCCATCGAGTCGTCGAGCTTCTGGACGAGCATGGCGAGCCGAGCCTGGGGGTCGGTCTCGCGCTCGAGGAGGCGCTGGAAGACGAGCATCTCGCCGAAGACGCTCGCCGTCTCGGCGGTCGTGAGCGGGGTGCCGGCGTGGAAGAGGCCCTGCTCGCGGGCGAGGAACTGGTGGACGCCGTGGCCCAGCTCGTGGGCGAGCGTCTGCACGTCGCGGACGCGCCCGGTGAAGTTCATCAGGATGTAGGGGTGCGCGCTCGGGACAGCCCCGTGGCTGAAGGCCCCGCCGCGCTTGCCCTCGGCGACCGGCGCGTCGATCCACCGCCCGTCGAAGAACTGCTCGGTGATCGCGCCCATCCGAGGGTGGAACGCGGTGTAGGCGTCGAGGACGGTCTCGCGCGCCTCGTCCCAGCCGTAGCGCCGTTCCACCTCTCCGATGGGCGCGTAGCGGTCGTAGTCCATCATCTCGCCGAGGCCGAGGAGCCGGCGCTTGAGGCGGTAGAACCGCTCGGCGAGGTCGTACCGGCTCGTGACGGCGGCGATGAGGGCCTCGACCGAGGCGTCGGCGATCTCGTTGTCGAGGTTGCGCGCGGCGAGCCAGTGGTCGTAGCGGCGGAGCCGGTCGGTCGAGGCCTTGTCGGCCAGGACGGTGTTGAAGACGTAGGTGAGCGGGCGGCTGAGCGCCTCCAGCCCCTCAGTGAGCGCGAGCGCGGCGTCGCGGCGAAGGTTGCGGTCCCCTTCGTGGAGCTTCGAGAGGACGGCCTGCTCGGGGAGCGCCTCGCCGCGCAGCGCGAAGCGCGCCGCCCCGAGGGTCTCGTCGAAGAAGCGGTTCCAGGCGGCCTCTCCGGTGACGGCCTTCTCGGCGAGCACGCGCTCCTCGCCCTCGGAGAGGACGTGCGCCCTGCGCAGGTGCAGCACCTCGAGGTGGTGACGGTATGGGGCGAGGGCGTCGGCGCGGAGAAGCTCGGCGACGGCCTCGGCACCGAGGGCGGCCCACTCCACGTCGAAGAAGATCAGCCGCTGGCCGGTCTGCGTGGTGCGCTCGCGGACGCGCTGGAGGAGCGCCCCCCGCTCGGCGTCCTCGGTGTCCGTCGCCCAGGTGAGGTAGGCGTAGGTGGAGGCTCGGCCGAGCCGGTCGTGGACCGCTTCGAGCGCCTGCATCGCCTCGGCGAGGGCCTCGGGGGAGAGGTCGGCGAGGCGACCCCGGTAGGTCTCGACAAAGCGCGCCGCCTCGGCATCGGCCGCGTCGAGGTCGGCGTCGAGCGCGTCGGTGTCGGCGTAGAGGTCGGCGAGGTTCCAGCGGACGGATTCGGCTCCGGTGGTCGGGGCGAGGGTGTCGGGCATGAGGGCGGAGGAGAGTGGACAGAGGGTGGGACGCCGCCTTCTCCGCAGGCGTCCGTAGGGGCAGGCCGTATGTGGCTGCCCGACGAGGGTCTACCCAACGCGGGCACACCACCGCGCGCCCGAAAACGGCGAGGACCGGACGCGGGCTGCAACCTCAGCGCGGGGTGGCGGGTTGAGAGCCGGGTACGCCGGTCGCCAGCGGCGGCCCTTCTATCGGTCCTCCCTCTTCCCAGGTTCCACCCTTCAGCGCTCACATGGCCCAGGTCCGCGAACTCCACGACGCCTCCGACTTCGACGCCCTCCTCGACGCCTCGCGCGAGCAGCCCGTCGCCCTCCTCAAGCACTCCATCTCCTGCCCTATCTCGGCGCGCGGCCAGAAGGAGTTCGTGCAGCTCGAAGAGGACGGCGACCCACCGCTCTACGCCGTCGTCGTGCAGTACGCCCGCGACGTGTCTAGGCTCATCGCCGAGAAGCTCGGGGTGCGGCACGAGACCCCGCAGGTGCTCCTCATCGCAGGTGGCGAGGTGGTCTACCACGCGAGCCACTACGACATCTCAGCGGAGGCCCTGCGCACCGCTGCCGAGAACGCCCGCAGCGCCGCCTGAGCCACCTGACTCATCGGGCAGGCAGAGCACGGCTCCCCGTCCAGCACCGGGCTATCCCCCATAGGTAGATGAGCCTCCGGCGCACTCAGTAAGTTTCGCCTGTCAGGTCCGTCCGCTTCTTTTTGCGTGTATAATGTGGAGAGGCTGCGTGCGAGTCTATCCGCTGCGCAGTCTATCGCTGATGGACCAGGCATTCCAGTCGGTCCGCTCCTTCCTCACTACACTCGGTATTTCTCATGCAGACCTACAGCGCTCCCGCGATCACTGATTATGGTGACGTGGCCGCCGTCACGGCAACGCTCGGCGACCCCTTCACGGGCGACGTGTCGTTCGACGTCGACGGCAACATCCTCGAGACGGACATCAACTCGATCAACCAGTGCCCCACGCCTGACTTCGAGCAGTGCACCACCCCCTAAGGCTGGTCTCCGGCACAGCTACACCGTTGCCGGTGCCTCACGCGGGCTTCAGGGTTCACGCCCTGAAGCCCGCTTTTTGTTTCCTTCCCCGACCGTCTGCAACGCGCGCTAGCTCGCCTCGAGAATGTCGAGGTCTTCGATCAGGCCCAGCGTCGGCGCGCCGAAGCGGCCGGGGCGCGCGCCGTTCTCCAGGTTCAGCACGCCGCGCGGGCACACCGCCGAGCAAATCCCGCAGCCGACGCAGCTCGCGCGGACGATGTTCTGCCCGCGCTGCGCGTACCACCGCACGTCAATCCCCATCTCGCAGTACGCCGAGCAGTTGCCGCACGAGATGCACTGCCCGCCGTTGGTGGTGATCCGGAAGCGCGAGAAGAAGCGCTGCTGCATCCCGAGGACGGCCGCCATCGGGCACCCGAACCGGCACCACACCCGGCTCCCCATCAGCGGGTAGAACCCGACCCCGACCACGCCGGAGAACACGAGGCCTATCCCGAAGCCGTACCACGCCGAGAACGTCTGCGACAGACTCCCGAAGACGCCGCCCTCCGTCGCCGAGTTGATCCACAGCAGCGCCGTGGTGACGACGACGAAGACGAGGACCGAGTGGATCATCCAGCGCTCGATCTTCCACGCCGCGAGCGACTTGTCGGAGAGGTGGCGGTACGGGTCGCCGGCGGTCTCGGCGAGGCCGCCGCAGCCGCACACCCACGAGCAGTACCACCGCTTCCCGAAGAAATACGTCAGCACCGGCGTCGCCACGACCGTCATCATCGCGCCCCAGAACACCATGAAATACCCCAGCCCCTCGCCCGACTCGATGAGGTAGCCGACGGTGCCGGGCCAGAGGTAGTCGTACTTGAGCGGCCAGAAGTAGGAGAAGTAGAACTCCGGCTGCTGGAAGAGCACGAGGAGGTGCGGAATGAGGAAGGCAAAGACGAGCTGCACCGTCATCACCGAGAGCGTGCGGACGATCTGGTAGCGGCTGTGGCGGTACTTCAGGAGCGCCCGCACGCCCATCACGAGGACCGCCAGCGTGTAGAGCGTGCCGTAGAGAAACCACTGGTTCGCCGCCTGCCCCGTGAGCGTGTACGCCAGCGGGTCGGCGACGCGGATCAGCCCGTCGAGCGTCTCGGGGAACCAGTAGAGCAGCACGTACAGCCCGGTGAACACGATCCCGAGCGCCCACCCCAGAATCCCGCGCGCCTGGTTCGAGGAGAACATCACCCCGTCGTTCTTGATGCCGGGCAGCCGGCTCCGGTACTCGTCCCAGACGTAGACGAGCGCCCCGCCGACGAACAGCACGGCGATCCCGCTCAGGCTCGCAACCGGGTGCGCCGCGCCGATCTCGCTGAAGAGCGCGACGAGCATCCCGAGCACGCCGAGGGCGAAGGCGGTGAGCGCCGCTCGCTGGACGGCCGAGGTCTCGTGCGCCGGGTTGTCGCCAAGCGCAATCGAGTTGAAGACGGGAATCGAGGCCATTGGACCGGAGGTTGTAGAGTGCGTGATCGTACGGGCGACGCATGCGTCGCCCGTACAGGATCGTAGGGGCGCCCGGCCGTGCGCCCCCGTTTCTATCACGGCAGCGCGCGGCCGGGCGGGATGTCGGTGCCGGTGAGGCCGCGCCGGTCGGGGCTCATCCAGCGCCGCCAGCCCTTCTTCTGATCGAGCCGGACGGGGTGCTGCGGATGCGCCCGGTTGTAGGCCGCGACGATGGCCTTCTCGTGCCGCCGGTAGAGCTCCGGGTCGAAGTTGGCCGCGCCGAGGTGGGCCACGACGTGCGCCAGGCTCGCGCCCTCGGCGAGCCACCGCTCGCAGACCACCTGCCGGTAGCGTGTCCCCATCACGTTGAACCCGACGACGCGCGTCGCGCCGCCGGCCGCCTCGTAGTCGATCCGCACCGACTGCCGGCCGCCGGGGTGCTCCCAGTAGAACGTCCGCTCGCCGCCGGCGCGCTCGGGGTCGATCCGGCCGTAGGTCTGGTACTCGATGTCGAAGAACTTGGCCGAGTTGAAAAAGGGGCCGGGGTCGTAAACGCGGCGACTTCCGTGGGTCGTGTGGGCGCAAAGCGTGTGGGCGACGGCTGCGCCGTGGAGCCGGCCGGTGTACCAGAGCTGCTCGACCGGCTTACGGCCCGGCGGCGGGGCGCGGTGCTGCGCGCAGTCGCCCGCGGCGTAGACTCCCGGCACGCTCGTCTCGAACGCCTCGTCTACGAGCACGCCCCGGTCGGTCTCGATGCCCGAGCCATCGAGGAACCCGACGTTCGGCGTCACCCCAATCGTGAGACCGACGAACTGCGCCGGAAGCTCCTCCCCGTCGGTCGTCACGACGGCGCGGGCACGGCCGTTCGCGTCGGGCAGAATCTCCCGTAGCTCGGTCCCGAGGCGGAGGTCAATTCCGTGGCGGCGGATCTCGCGGTTCACCATGTCGGACTCCTCGGCCGGGAGGACGTGGCTCATGTAGCTCGGCTCGCGGACGAGGAGCGCCGTGTGGATGCCGCGCGTGTGCAGCATCTCGGCCATCTCGACCCCGATCAGCCCGCCGCCGACGACGACGGCGCGCGCAACGCCCTCGGTGTCGGCCGTCATCCGGGCGAGGTCGGGCAGCCCGTAGAGGCCCTGCACGCCGCGCAGGTCCTCGCCCGGCCAGCCCCCGAGCCGGGGCCTGGAGCCGGTGGCGATGAGCAGCTTGTCGTAGGGCAGCGTCCCGCCCGAGCGGAGGTGCAGGGTGTTCGCCCTCGTATCCACGCGCTCGACGTAGTCCCGGACCAGGCCGATCCGGTTTTCGTCCCAGAACCAGTCCTCGTAGGGCTTCGTGTGCGCCGCCGTCAGGTGGCCCATGTAGACGTACATCAGCGCGGTGCGCGAGTAGAAGTAGTCGGTCTCGTCGGAGACGACGGTGATCCGGGCCTCGGGGTCGAGCATGCGGACGTGGCGGGCGGCGGTGATCCCGGCGATCCCGTTCCCGATGATGACGAGGTGCATGGTGGCGCTACCCAGGGTCCAGGTTCGGTGCTGGATTCTCTCGTACCAAATCATCGGTTGATCTGGACGACCCTAGCCGTAGGGACACGGCGTGCCGTGTCCGCGCCGACGTGCCACGGGGCCGGACGGGCGCGCCCTGTCCCTACGATCCCTGTCCCTACGATGGGGCAGGGTCGCTAAGTTCTGACCCCTCCCTCAAAAGCACCGTCATTCCCGACCCCGATCGGGAATCCAGAGCGCCCAGCACGCCTTCTGGATTCCCGCCTTCGCGGGAATGACTACCATCTTTGCATCTGAGACGATGAGAACTTAGCAGCCCTGCTACGATGGGGGCCAAAGCGGACGGCAGACTTACCCTGTCTAGCCGGACTTGGTAGCACAACATACACCGCCGCCCGCCGCGAGTGTATCACGGAGGCATCAAGCCCGCCGGAAGCAGCCGCTGTCTATCTTCGACTCCTGACTCCCGACTCCCGGATGACCTACGGCATCACCGGCAACACGAACAAGGACAAGCTCTGGCAGCCCGCGGCCGACCTGATCCGCTGGCTCGAGGCCGAAGGGCTGCCCTTCCGCCTCGACGAGCGCGTCGCCGCCGGCCTCGCCGCGCGCGGCCTCGCCGAGGCCGCCCTCTGCCAGAGCGCGGCCGTGCCGGACCTCGCGGCCTCGGCTGACCTCATCCTCTCGTTCGGGGGCGACGGGACGCTGCTGAACACGGCGCACAACGTCGGGACGCGCGAGACACCGATCCTCGGGGTCAACATCGGCCGCCTCGGGTTCCTGACGGCCTCCGAGGTGGGCGGCCTCGAGACGGCGATCCGGCAGGTCGAGGCCGGGGAGCACGAGGTCGAGGAGCGCGAAGTGCTCGAGGCCACCATCGAGGGCCGGGCGGGGCCGCCGCGCTGGGCGCTCAACGACTTCGTCGTCGCCAAGAGCGGCTCGGCCTCGATGATCGACGTCCAGGTCCACGTTGACGGATTCTACCTCAACGACTACTGGGCCGACGGGCTGATCGTCGCCACGCCGACCGGCTCGACGGCCTACTCGCTGGCGGCCGGCGGCCCGCTGCTCGCCCCGGACTCCGCCGCCATCGTTCTCACCCCAATTGCGCCGCACACGCTGACGACGCGCCCCATCGTCTTCCCCGGTCGCGTCGAGATCGCCCTCCGCGTGACCACCCGCGGCCAGCCGTTCCTCCTGGCCTACGACGGGACGAGCGACCTGATCGAGGACGACGGCGTCGAGATCACGGTCCGGCGGGCGGGGCACAGCGTCCGGCTCGTCCGGCTGCCGGGGCGGGGCTACTTCCAGACGATCCGCAGCAAGCTCTCCTGGGGCCAGCGCTGAGAAGCCGGGAGTCGTCTCCTATGCCCCAGACACACCCACTGATGCGACCTCCTGCTTCGCGCATCGCACGGTACATTACGCGTCCTTCATAGTCGGGAGCGCCCCGTCGATCCCTCAAGCGATCAATGCCAGCCACGTACTCCCAAGACGCAACCCCGGCAGAGGAGGTAGCAGCCGCTCTGCACGACCTGACGTTTTTCACGAATGAGCCGGGAGCGACTCTGCTCGACCGATTCCAGCGGCTGCTGCTGACGACGCGGTGGCTGGACGTGATCGTGGGCTACTTCCGCGTGAGCGGGTTCCACCTGCTCCACGAGGCGCTGGCCGACGCCGAGAAGGTGCGGGTGCTCGTCGGGATCAGCACGGGCCGGACCGACTTCGACCTGATCGACGCGCACCGGAGCCAACACGCCTTCGACTTTGCCTCGCACGCGACGGTGCGGAAGACCGTCCGGGGGCGCGTCGTGGACGAGGTGGCTGCCGCTGAGGACGCCCTTCGCGTCGAGGAGGGGCTGCGGGCGTTCCTGCGGATGCTGGAGGAGGGTCGGTTGGAGGTGAAGGCCTACCCGACGGCCGACCTCCACGCGAAGGTGTACGTGATCCGCCACGATACCTCGAACCCGGCGGTCTCCGACTACGGCCGCGTCATCACCGGGTCGAGCAACTTCTCGAAGCACGGACTCGTGGCGCAGCGGGAGTTCAACGTCGAGT
>JBBSMV010000014.1:0-20046 GCA_038232975.1 Rhodothermales bacterium | reverse complement strand
CACTTCTTCCTCCGCGACCGCCGCAGCCTCGTCGTCGCCGGCACCCACGGCAAGACGACGACGGCCGGGATGATGGCCCACGTCTTCCGGCACGCCGGCCTCGACCCCGGCTTCTTCATCGGCGGCGTGATGACGAACTACGGCGCGACGTGCGCCCTCGGCTCCGGCCCCCACTTTGTCGTCGAGGGCGACGAGTACGACTCGGCCTACTTCGACAAGCGGCCGAAGTTCATGCACTACCAGCCGGCGAGCGCCATCGTCACCTCGATGGAGTTCGACCACGCCGACATCTACGCCGACTGGGACGACTACCGCGCCGCCTTCCGCGCCTTCGTCGGCCTGCTCCCCGAGGACGGCGTGCTGGTGCTCAACGGCGACGACGACGAGGTCCGCGCCCTCGCCGAGCACACGCGCGCCCGCGTCCGCTTCTTCGGCCTCGAGGGCGGCGACGACGACGTGACGGCGGCCGACATCCGCGCGGTCGAGGGCGGGCAGCGCTTCACGCTCGTCGCCGACGGCGAGGCCCTCGCCGAGATCGCCCTCCCGATGAGCGGCTGGGTCAACCGCTTCGACGCCCTCGGCGTCTGCGCCGTAGCGCTCGACGAGGGCATCGCGCCGGAGGCCATCGCCGCGGCCTTCGCCTCGTTCGAGGGCATGAAGCGCCGGCAGGAGGTCCTCGGCGAGGTCGCCGGCGTGGTCGTGATCGACGACTTCGCCCACCACCCGACGGCCGTCGGCGCGACGGTCCACGCGGTGCAGGACCGCTGGCCGAGCCGCCGGACCGTCGCCGTCTTCGAGCCGCGCAGCAACTCGAGCCGCCGCAAGATCTTCGAGGCCCCCTACGCCGAGGCCCTCGCCGAGGCCGACGCCGTCTTCCTGAGCGCCCCCCCGCTCCGGCACAACGACAACCCGGCCGACTTCATTGACCTCGACGCCGTCGTCGCCCGCATCGAGGCCGAGGGTGTCCCGGCCGCGGCCTTCCCCGACGCCGACGCGCTCCTCCCCCCTCTCCTCGACACGCTCGGCGAGGGCGACGTGACACTCGTGATGAGCAACGGCTCCTTCGGCGGGCTGCACCGGAAGCTGATTGAGGCGCTGCGCGAGCGCGAGGCCGAGACGGCGTAGGAGTTGGTGGCGTGGAGGGAATGGGGGGAGTGGAGGGAATGGGGGAGTTGCCAGCCCTCGCACTCAGCGACCTATTTTCGACTCCGAAGAAGCCCTTTTCTCTCTTCTCCCTCTCCTCCTCTCTTCTTTCCTCCCATTCCCCCCATGCCCTCTATAACCGTGTCGCACATGACCGCTCGCTCGGTTACCGACGCCCGAGGCCGGGCGCTGCACCTCGCCGCGCCGCCGCGCCGGATCGTCTCGCTCGTCCCGAGCCAGACTGAGTTGCTGGCCGACCTCGGGCTGGAGGCCGAGGTCGTCGGGCTGACGCGCTTCTGCGTGCATCCGGCGGGCTGGAAAAAGACGAAGGCGATTGTCGGCGGGACGAAGAACGTGAACGCCAAACGCGTGGCGGCGCTGCGGCCGGACCTCGTGCTGGCGAACCTCGAAGAGAACGTCCGCGAGCAGGTCGAAGCGCTCGACGCAACGGCACCTGTTTACGTCACCGACGTGGCGACGGTCGGCGACGCGCTCGGGATGGTCCGCACGGTCGGCACGCTCGTCGGGCGGCGCGAACAGGCCGATGCGCTCGCGGCAGAGATCGCGCGCGGCTTTGCGGCGCTCGCCGGTCGGCCTCCGCTGCGCGTGGCCTACCTGATCTGGCGCGACCCGTGGATGACGGCCGGCGGCGACACGTTCATCCACGACGTGCTCCACCGGGCCTCGCTCGAGAACGCGTTCGGCGAACGGACACGCTACCCGGAGATCGCGCTCACCGAGATTGCGGCGGCAGAACCGGCAGCGGTGCTGCTCTCGTCGGAGCCGTTTCCGTTCCGGGAGCGGCACCTGGCCGAGGTCGAGGCGGCGGTGCCAGGCGCGGCGGTGCGGCTCGTGGACGGCGAGCTGTTTTCGTGGTACGGCAGCCGGATGCGCCTGATGCCGCCCTACCTCGCGGGCCTGCGCGAGCGCCTCGAAGTGGCGTCCGATGCGTAGGGTCCCTTCTCGGGCGCAATGCACGGCAACCCTGCGCGTGCAGGACGCGAGGCCTCGGTAGCTTGATCGGTTTTCTTCGACCCACCGACCCACCGACGCATGCGCCTCTCGCCCCGTGCCCTCTTCCTCGTCGGCGTCGCGCTGCTCTACGCGCCGTGGCTCTTCCTCGGCTACGGGGCCGACGACGACGCCTACCGCATCATTCGGACGGGGCGGGTCCTGCTCGAAGAGGGGACCTACGTCGGCTCGCGCAACCCCGGCTACCTCGTCCCGGAGCTGGGGACGATGGTCCTGAACGCGCTCGGCGGGAGCGTGCTGGCGAATGCCGGGACTCTGGCGCTCGGCCTCATCGCACTCGGCGCGTTCCTCTCCCTCGCCGAGCGGCTGGCGGTGCCCCATCGGTTTCTGCTGGCGGCGGGCTTCGCGCTCCACCCGGTGTTCTGGTCGAACGCGACGGCCTCGATGGACCACGTCTGGGCGCTGGGCTTCTTGCTCGCCGGTTGGCTGGCGCTCCTCGACCGGCGGTGGGTCGGGGCCGGGGTGCTGCTGGCTCTCGCCGTCGGCAGCCGGTTTACGCTGGCCCCGGCCGTGGGCCTGGTGCTCGGGTATGCGTGGCTGAGTGAGCGCGCCGAGCGGGCCGGGGTGGGGCGGGCGGCGGGCCTCGCCGTGCTGCTCGGCGCGGCGTGCTACCTGCCCTCGGCGTGGGAGTTCGGCTGGACGCTGGGCTTCCTCGAACCGGCCGGGCTGGGCGGGGCCGAGTTGTGGACGTGGCCGCTCCGGCTGGGGCGCTGGGGCTACAAGAACGTCTACTTCTGGGGGCTGGGCGGCACGCTCGCCCTCGCCGGCTTCGCCGTGCTCGCCGTCCGGCACCCGGAACGGCGGAGGCTGCTCGCGCTCGTGGCCGCCGTGGTGCTCGCCTACGAGGCGCTCTACCTCCGCTTCCCGCTCGACGTGGGCTACCTCCTGCCGATGCTGCCGTTCGTGCTCCTCGGCCTCGGGGTGGTGCTGGCGGCGCGGCGCGCGTGGCTCGTCGCGTTCGTCGTCCTCGTCGCCTCGTACAACCTCGTGAGCGTCAACCTGGCGCGGCCGGACCAGCCGTTCGGCGCGTCCGACGCGGCGTTCGGGCTGTGGGTGGAGCCGGGGTTTCTGTGGCAGCAGACCCGGATCCGGCTGCTCACGCGCGACTGCACGGTGGTTGCGTGCTGGGAGGAACGGATGGGCTTCAATCAGGATTAGAGCGGCCCCTCTCTCCTCCCCCTCCTGTTCTCATGCGCCGCGTCATCTTCAACCAGAAAGGCGGGGTCGGCAAGTCCAGCATCGCCGTCAACCTCGCCGCGCTCAGCGCCCGGCGCGGGCAGCGCACGCTCCTCGTGGACCTCGACGCGCAGGGCAACGCGACGCAGTACCTCCTCGGCGAGGCGCAGCCCGAGACGACGGTCGCCGGGTTCTTCGAGCAGTTCCTCTCGTTCCACCTCTCGGAGGACAAGCTCGGCGCGTTCGTGCTTCACACGCCCTACGAGCGGCTCGACCTCGTCGCGGCCTCGCCCGAGCTGACCGGGCTGCAGAGCCGGCTCGAGGCCAAGCACAAGATCAACAAGCTCCGCGACGGCCTCGACGCGCTCGGGACCTACGACGCCGTCTACATCGACACGCCGCCCGCGTTTAACTTCTACACCCTCTCGGCGCTCATCGCCGCCGACGCGTGCCTGATCCCGTTCGACTGCGACAGCTTCGCCCGGCAGGCGCTCTACCAGCTCCTTGAGAACGTGTCCGAGGTGAAAGCCGACCACAATCCGGTGCTGAAGGTCGAGGGGATCGTCGTCAACCAGTTCCAGAAGGGGGCGAAGCTGCCGCGCCGGATCGTGGACGAGCTGCGGGCCGAGGCCCTGCCCGTGCTGGAGACGATGCTGCCGGCGTCGGTGAAGATGCGCGAGTCGCACGACGCCGCCACGCCGCTGGTCACGTTCGCCCCGAAGCACAAGCTCGCGCGCGCCTTCGCGGCGCTCTACGACGAGCTCGAGAGCGCGTAAGCAAGAGGTAGGTGCACCGCGCCATTGCAGACCAGGGCGACCACATGGGATCGCCCCCACGGGCGCGTGGTGGTCTCGGTACCTTTGCCAGCTTCTCTCTGTCTTCCGTCCTCCGACCATGCCCGCTCCCTTCGCCGACCTCATCGTGCTCGAGCTGGCGAGCGTGCTGGCCGGGCCGAGCGTCGGGCAGTTCTTCGCCGAGCTGGGGGCGACGGTCCTGAAGATCGAGAACCCGGCCACCGGCGGCGACGTGACCCGGCGCTGGAAGCTGCCGAGCGAGGACCCGGACGCCGACGGCTCGGCCTACTTCGCCGCCGCCAACTGGGGCAAGCAGTCCCTCGCCCTCGACCTGCGCTCCACCGACGGGCAGCGGCTCCTCCTCGGCCTCGCCCGGCAGGCCGACCTCGTCGTGACCTCCTACAAGCCCGGCGACGCGGCGGCGCTCGGCGCGGACTTCGAGACGCTGCATGCCGCGAACCCGCGCCTGCTCTACGCCGAGGTCGTCGGGTATCCCGACGGCGACCGGGCGGGCTACGACGCCGTGATCCAGGCCGAGAGCGGGTTCACCTTTATGAACGGCGAGGCCGGCGGGCGGCCCGTCAAGCTGCCGGTGGCGCTCATGGACGTGCTGGCGGCGCACCAGCTCAAGGAGGCGCTGCTCGTCGGGCTGATCGAGCGCGAGCGGACCGGGCGCGGCGGGCGCTTCACGGTGTCGCTGTTCGAGACCGCTGTCGCCTCGCTCGTCAACCAGGCGACGAACTGGCTCATGGCGGGCGAGGCCCCGCAGCGGACCGGCTCGGCGCACCCGAACATCGCGCCCTACGGCACGCTCTTCGAGACGGCCGATGGCGAGGCCGTCGTGCTCGCCGTCGGGACGGACCGGCAGTTCGCCGCGCTCTGCGACGTGCTCGGGCTGGGCGAGATCGCCGGTGCCCCGCGCTTCGCCACGAACCAGCAGCGCGTGCGGAACCGGGGGTTCCTGGAGCACCTCCTCGCCGAGCGCATCGCCGGGTGGCAGCGCGACGCCTTGCTGGCCGCCCTCGCCGCGCGGCACGTCCCGGCTGGAGCCGTCAACGACCTGCCCGCCGTCTTCAAGCTGCCTGCCGCCCGGTCGCTCGTCGTGCGCGACGGGGACACCGTCGGCGTGCGCCACGTCGCGTTCCGGCGCGAGGACGGAGGACAAGCCCTCACCCCACCACCGCGCTATGCCGCCGACACCCGGCGCGTCCTCGCCGATTGGCTCGGGCTGGACGCGGGCGCGCTCGACCGACTGGAGCGCGAGGGCGTGATCGGAGCGCGAGGCAGAACGTCCTAACCATACCTTCACCCCTGCCCACCAGATGCCGAGGCCATCTTCCAGCGTCTGCGCTCTCCGTCTCGACGCCCCCGCTCCATGTCCACGCTCCCGTCCGCTACGCCGCCCGAAGCCGCGCTCCACACCCGGCACGTCCATACTCTCGTGCTGCTCTACCTCGCCGTGGCCTACGGCGCGGACGAGGACTTCGACCCGGCCGAGCGGCTGACGGTGGTTGCCCTGGTGCAGCGCTGGTTCCCCTACATCGAGACCGCGACCGCCGAGGGGATCGTCGACACGGCCTCTGCCGCGGCGCGGGCGCACCCCGACCTCAACGTCCTCGCGGCCGAGCTGGGCGAGGTGCTCGCCCCGGAACTGCGCCGCCGCGTGCTGGCCGACCTCGGCGTGATCGCCCGCGCCGACGGCTCGCTGAGCGTGGCCGAGGCCGAGGTCATCGGCCGCATCCGCGCCGCGTGGGGGCGCTGAGCGGAGTCTCCCTGTGCTCTCCTCCCAGGCTCCCAGCTTCACTTGGGGAGCGGTACGAAGGCCAGGATCGTCTCCGGGTACTTGTCCGTAGCGAGGATGAAGCCGAGGTCGCCGAGGCGGGCGATGCCTTCCCAGTTGCGGGCGCGGCCGTGCCCGAGGAGCCGGAGCTGGATCGGGGGCCGCTCGGTCCGCTCGATCCGCTCGCCGTGGAGGCGGAACTCGACGAGGCGCTCGACCTCGGCGGCGCGCTGGTGCGTCGCCCCCACGCCGAAGACGAGATCGAGGGAATCGGGACCGGGGCGGAGGGTGCCGTAGTCGCCGGGGTAGAAGTAGTTGATCCCCCAGAAGCGGCCCTCGGCGTCGAGGCCGGTGGCGTCGGTGAGGCGGTACTCGAGCGTCGGCACGTCGAGCGAGTCGCGGAGGCGGAGGGCCGGGTCGAAGAGGTACGCCTCCGGGGTCGGGTTGATGGTAGCGCCGTTGGCTTCCTGCAGGGCGATGATGCCGCGCGGCGTGACGAGGACCGTCTCGTAGGAGAAGTTGGCGATCCGCGTCTGCGCCGGGAGCGGCACCAGCGTGTGCGCCACGACCCGCACCTCGGCCAGCCCGCCCTCCGGCCGGCTCGTCGTGATGCCCTCGACGAGGTAGCCCTGCATCGCCTCCGTGCCGGTGGACTCAACCGCCAGGTAGACCCGGTTCTCCAGGAACCCGATGGCCTCGTAGCCCTCGAACCCGTCGGCGAGCGCGGCGACGCCCGCGTCCTCGAACGGGACGGCGCGCGGCCGGAGCGGCCCCCGGCTCCGCCCCTCGACGAAGGCGACGAGGTCGGCCTTCGCCAGCACGAAGAGGGCACCGGCGGTGCGCCGCTCGTTGGCGACGTCTACGGAGTCGGAGGTCGGCGAGAAGCGGCCGGGGTACTGCGGCAGGAGCACGAGCTCGTCGCCGTACCAGCTCAGCCCGGAGAGCTCGGCGGCGCGGTCGGCAACCGGCCCGGCGAGTGGGATCGGAAGCACCGTCTCTTCCGGCGGGGTGGGGACCTCCGGGCCAGGCGCGGGCGACAGCTCGCCGGCGTGGCACGCTGACAGGGCAACGAGGAGGGCCGAAAGAAAGAGTGGGCGCGCGTGCATGAGGCTCTTGGGGCAAAGCCCTCAAGCTACGCCTCTCCGCCGCCTTCACCGTTGCCGCACCCCGCGAAAAGACCTCACCCCGCGAAAAGACCTCACCCCGCGAAAAGCCGGCGGGCCGCGAACGGCCGGCGGGCCGGAGTAACCTCAAAGCGCCGGAGCTATAATTGTGAACGTGTCATCCCTCCGCTGTTTTTCGTTATCTTGTCCTTTCCTCTTCCCTCTGACGCCATGCATCGCGCCCTCCTCCTCGGCCTGCTCCTGCTCGCGGCTCCGGCCTCTGCCCAGACCAGGAGCGGCCAGCCCGACGGCTCGAACGTGATCAGCAGCGTAGCCTCCGAGTCGGCAGCGCGGCCCGGTGCGTTCGCCCTCCACGCGGCCTATCCCAACCCGTCGAGCACTGCCACGGCGCTCGGCCTGGACGTGCCCGAGGCGGCGCGCGTCCGCCTGGCGGTCTACGACGTGCTCGGGCGCGAGGTGGCCGTGCTGCTCGACCGGCGCGTCGAGGCCGGGCACTACACGGTGCGCTTCGACGGGGCGGGCCTCGCGCGTGGAGTCTACCTCGTGCGGATGCAGGCCGGCGGCGTCTCCGCCGTCCGCCGTGTGACCCTCGTCCGCTGATGCGCCCTCGCCGCCTCGCGCGGGCCGCCCTGCTGCTCGTCGCGCCGCTGCTCACAGCCCCCGGCGCAGCGGCGCAGCCCGACCAGACGGTCCTCTTCCCCGGCCAGACCGGGGCCGCGCTGCGCGCCTCGCTCGTGGCGGTCTACAAGCCGGCGACGGTGCCCTCGGAGGCCGTGGGGAAAGACCGGATGTACGACACCGTCTGGAACGTCGTGGTCGGCGGCACCGAGGGCGTCGTCGGGGTCTACACCGGCTTCTTCGTCCCGTTCGACTGCCAGCCGTCGTGCGACCCGAGCCAGGACGTCTTCAACCAGCCGGACGAGAACACCGAGGGAATCAACCAGGAGCACCTCTGGCCGCGCGCCGAGGGGGCCGGCAGCGGCAACGCCGAGCGCGACCTCCACCACCTCGCCCCGACGTGGGTCCGCGCCAACAGCGACCGCGGCAACCTCCCCTTCGCCGAGGTCTCCGATGCCCTCACCGACGACTGGTACATCGAGAACACCGTGACGAGCACGGTCCCGGCCTCGAACATCGACGCCTACAGCGAGCGCGACCGGGACGCGGCTTTCGAGCCGCGCGAGGCGTTCAAGGGGAATACGGCGCGGGCGATGTTCTACTTCTACACGATGTACGAGGCCCAGGCCAGCGACGCCTTCTTCGAGGAGCAGAAAGAGACCCTGCGCACCTGGCACGACCTCGACGTGGTGGACCAGGCTGAGTACGACCGAACGTTCGTGATCGCCAGCTTCCAGGACGGCCGCCCCAACCCGTTCCTGCTCGACTCGACGCTCGTGCGCCGCGCCTACTTCCCGCCGACGGTCGGCACCGAGGCCGCGCCGCCCGCCGACGGGTTCGCCCTCTCGGCCGCCTCGCCGAACCCGTTTACGTCGGCGACGCGCTTCACGCTGCGCGTCGGCGTGCCGCAATCGGTCCGGGTCGAGGTCTTCGACGTGCTCGGCCGCCGCGTCGCCGTGCTCCACGACGGCCCCGTTGTGGCCGACGCCCCGCTCGGCCTCGCGTTCGACGCGGCAGCGCTCCCGCCCGGCCTCTACCTCTACCGCGCCACGGGCGAGACCTTCCAGGCGACCCGGCGCGTCACGCTCGCGCGATAGTTCTTTGGTTATGCCGCCTAACGCCGAGATCATTCCGGCTGTGACGCAGGGTTGGCAGTAGCTCCGTCTAAATTGCGAAGCAACCTCATACACCGGCAAGAGGTCGCCATAGAGGACATGCCAAAGTCAACCCGCAACAGCGGAAAGTCCTGGTCTCCGGGACAGGTCCGCCAACTCCGCCAGTTGGCGAAGGGAAACACTCCGACGCGCGTGATCGGACTCAAGCTTGGCCGCTCGGCCAGCGCGGTCTACTCGAAAGCGAGCGAGAAGGATATCTCCCTGAAGCCGACAAATCAGAGCCCTTACGGGACCAATAAGTAGCTCGAAGCCTATGGAAAAGAGCTACTCAATCAGCCCGGCGGCATAACCTGCCGCTGCAGGTCGACACGGGGTGCCAGCGTTCTCGGCTCGTCCGGGCGCTGGCGCTTCCGTAGCTTCGTGAACACATCCTGCTGCTTGCCCCGTGCGGCTGAGCGGCAAACTGTTCTGCTACCTGCCTCAGCGTTGGTCTGGAACAAGCACTCCTCCTCGGTTTCTTATGAACTGGCGCGAGCACATCACAGTCGATCCTCAGGTCTGTCACGGGAAGGCGTGCATCGCGAGCACGCGCGTGCTCGTCTCGGTCGTCCTTGACAACCTCGCTGCCGGCCTCTCGGCTGAGGAGGTAACCCGAAGCTACCCCTCCGTCTCCGCCAAAGCGGTCCAGGCGGCGCTTGCTTACGCTGCTGACTTGGTCGGGGAGCGTGTGCTCGCTATCCCCGCATGAGGTTCAAGCTCGACGAGAACCTCCCGGTCGAGGTGGCGGAGCTACTCCGTGAGGCGGGGCACGACGCGGCCACGATACACACTGAGACCTACCGGACGTTCTACGTCGCTCGCTTCGCCGGGGCCGTCTACGTTTTCTACATCGTTCACAAGAAGGCGACGAAAGGGATCGGCCTCCCGAAGTATCAGAGCGACCTCGCTGCTGCCCGGTACAAGGAGATCGTGGAGTGGAGGCAGTCGGAGGGACTTCCATAAGCCCCGGCAACCCGTCGGCCCGGATGCGAACCTCACACACCACCCCTAACCCCCTGCTCCCATACCTCGTCCCGTCCCCTCGTCCGGCAACGTGTTCGCGGACCTCGGCTTCGACACCGAGGAGGCAGCGCTGCTCCAGTTCAAGTCGCGCCTCCTCTCCGCGTTGGCATCTTACGCCAGCGAGTTCGACACCCAAGCAGAGGCGGCCGAAGCGCTTGGCGTAGCCCGTCCTCGAATCTCCGAGATCAAGAACGGTCACCTCGACAAGTTCACGACGGACCTCCTCCTGGTGTACTGCCACCGGGCCGGGCTTCGAATCCCAGACTTCGCCCTCGTCCCGGCTGGCTGAGTCCGCTTCCTCCCAGACGGCGGACGCTGGCTCCTGAGGGCCGATCACGGGCGTAGTGCTCTTGGCTCGCCTGACCTCCTACCGCGTCACGCTCGCTCGGTAGCCACACGGGATTCGCCCTCCGGTACGCGCACCCACGTCTCGAAGCGGAAGCCGTCGCGCGGCTCGCAGCGCGTCCGCTCGAAGGTGGTGCCGAGGAGGTGCTCGAAGGGCGGGAAGAACGTGTCGCCCTCGTAGGTGCCCTCGACACGGGTGAGCTCGAGCCGGTCGGCGAGCGGGAGGGTCTGCTCGTAGAGCGTCGCGCCGCCACCGATAGAGATTTGGTCTCGGTCGGCGAAGGCAACGAGCGCGGCGTCGAGCGACGAGTAGACGTGGATACCGGGGTGGTCGACGCGGACGGGGTGCCGCGTGAGGACGACGTTCTCGCGCCCCGGCAGCGGCCCGCCGAACTGGTGCAGGATCGACTCGAACGTCCGCCGCCCCACCACGAGCGGGTGCCCGAGCGTGAGCCGCTTGAAGTGCTTCAGGTCCTCGGGAATATGCCACGGGAGATCATGCCCGTCGCCGATCACCCGGTTCGCCTCGGCGATGGCGGCAACGACGACGATCTCGGGTCGGGAGTCAGGGGTCGGGGGTCGGGAGTCCATCGGCCTCTTCGCCACAGCTAGACGGCGACCTCGAAGCGGATCGGGGCGTGGTGCCGGTAGCCGTCGAGCCGGAAATCCTCGAACCGCAGCTCGTCGAGCGGCTTGTCGGCGATCGTCAGGCGGGGCGAGGCGAACGGCGCGCGGCCGAGCTGCTCGCGGAGGCCCTCGATGTGGTTGACGTAGACGTGCGCGTCGACGAGCGTGTGGGCGAAGACGCCCGGCTCCAGGCCGACCTGCTGCGCGACGGCCTGCGTCAGGAGCGCGTAGCAGGCGAGGTTGAACGGGACGCCGAGGGCGAGGTCGGCCGAGCGCTGGGTGAGGTGGCAGTTCAGGCGCTGCCGCCCGTCGTCGGTCTGCTGCACGTTGAGGACCCACGCGAAGTGGCACGGCGGGAGCTTACTCACGGCCGCGTTCGCCGGGTGCCACGCGCTCACGACGAGCCGCCGCGAGGTCGGATTCCGCCGCAACTCGTCGATCACGTAGCCGACCTGGTCGAACGAGAGCGAGCCGTCGGCCTCGCGGCGGACGTTCGGGTGCTCCGGGCCGACCCACGCCTCGCCGTCGAGCGCCGCGCCGCCGGCCGGGACCGGAAAGCGCCGCCAGAAGCGGCCGTAGGCGGTCTCGAGGCGGCCCTCGTCGTCGGCCCAGGCGTCCCAGATGCCGGTGTGCCGGCGGAGCTCGCGGATGTGGGGCGCGCCGGAGAGGTACCACAGCACCTCGCGCAGCATCGAGTCGAAGTAGACCTTTTTGGTCGTCAGCAGCGGGTAGCCGGCGGCGAGGTCCACCTTGTAGAACTCGGCGAACGACGAGAGCGTGTCGGTGCCGGTGCGGTTGCGCTTGCGGGTGCCGGTGTCGAGCACGCGGCGGACGAGGTCGAGATACGCGCGGTCGGCAGAGGCGGTGTGGGGGGCGTCGGAGACTTGCATCGGGAGCGGGTGCGAGGCGAGGGGTGCCGGAGGATACGGGAAAGACCGGAGGATGGGAAGAGCGGAGGGGAGGAAGAGTGACGAGACGGGGCGGAACGCGGCGAGGGCGGCGGGGGTAGGGGCAGCGCCGTTTAACCCCCCGCTTTCCTCGCCTCGCTGCGCTCGTGCTTCGAAAAGCTGTCCCCTTGTCAAGGGGACAGCCGCGTGCCGTAGGGAGCGCAGCGACCACAAACGCGGCAGGGGGTGTCGCGGCACTGCCTCTCCAAAATCCGAACTCGCAAATCCAAAATCGATGGACCCCGGCCTCCACGTCAAGCAGGCGATCAACCACCTCGAAAAAGTCCTCGCTTACTACCCGTATGTGCAGGAGGATGGCGCGGCCACCGTCGCGCTCACGCCCGAGGACTGGCAGGTCGTCGCCGACGCGCTCTTCCGCATGAGCACCCCGAAAGAGGTCTTCCCCGACGCCATCGAGGACTACACGCTCACCGAGGACCACCGCGCGATCCAGCTCACGACGGCCGACTGCACGATCACGGTGGAGATAGGATAACTCAGGGGAGGCGGGGTGCCAATTCTCGGGCGAGGCATGCCTCGCCCCTACGGGGATGCGGCCAACGCCCTCCCCCTCTGCCCTCAGTTCGCTGCGGCCCGGAGGTGGAAGAGCGGGATTTGCGCCCGGAAGCGCGAGCCGTTGGAGCGCTGCATCAGGTACGTCCCCTCCATCGTGCCGGCCATCGTCTCGAGCGCGCAGAACGAGTGATAGGCGTGGTGCTCGCCCGGCGCGAGGACGGGCTGCTGCCCGATGACGCCCTCGCCCTCGACCTCGATCACGCGCCCGGCGTCGTGGCGGATCGCCCAGCGGCGGCGCAGGAGCTGGACCTCAGTCTCGCCGAGGTTCTCGATGCGGACGAAGTAGGCGAACACGAACCGGCGCGCGAACACGTCCGACTGGTCGGCGAGGTAGAGCGGGCGGACCGAGACCCGGACCTGCTCGGTGGTGGCGGCGTAGCGAGACACGCAGTTGTCCGTTGACGGAGTGCTGCTCCGGTTATCCGATGGCGCTGTGGACGCCGCGCGCGTGCTCGGCAACGGCGACGATGTGCTGCACGCGGTGCTCGCAGACGGGCGCGTTCCAGACGCCGCCCTCCTTGAAGGCGCTGCCGACGATGAACCCGTCGGCGCAGTCCACGAGGTCTTCGAGGTTCTCGGCCGTCACCCCGCTGCCGACGAGCACCGGCAGCGGCGTCGCCGCGCGGACGGCGCGGAGGTCGTCGACGTCGGGTTCCTGCCCGGTGCGGACGCCGGTGACGACGACCCCGTCGGCGTGGTGGAGCTGCATCAGGTGGGCGACCTCGGCAATCGGCACGTCGCCGGTCCAGGTGTGGGCGGCGTGCTTCTTCTTGACGTCGCAGAAGACGGGGACCCGGTGGGCACCGATGGCCCGGCGGTAGCGGAGCACCGAGCCGGCGCACGCCTCGGCGATGCCCTTGTCCGAGACGTGGGCGAACGTCCAGCCCTCGGCCCGGACGAAGTCGCACTGCGCCGCGAGCGCCACGGCGAGCGCCGTCTTATTCGCCTGGAAGAGCACCTGCACGCCGACCGGAAGCTGCCCCACCTGTCGCTTGACGCAGACGGCGACGCGCGTCATGAACGCCGCCACCTCCGGCCCCTGCTCGCGCTCGTGGATGCACGGGAAGTCGTGCATGTTCTCGAGCACTAGGCCGTCGACCCCGAGGTCGGCGTAGAGCTTGGCCTCGGTGACGGCGCGCTCGACCGTGGACTCGATGGAGCGGTAGCCCGGCGCGCCCGGCGAGGGGCCGGTGTGGACCATCGCCAGGATGGGCTTCGGGTTTCGGAAGATCCGACTCATCGTCTCCAGCATCGGGCGGGCCTCTCAGGTCGGTCAGGGCGGAGCGTGCAAAGGATTCGTGTGAAGTCCGGGTGGCCTCAGCGCCCGGATGCAACCCGAGCCGCCGACCCGCTGTTCCGAAGACTCCGCCACCCGCGCCCTCCCCGTCGCCTGCCGATGCCCGTTTCTTCGACACGCCCAGGACCCGCTCTCGACCCGATCCCCGCCGAGGCGAGCCGGAAGCCCGTGCGCGCGCTGCCCGAGGTCACGCTCCTCTTCGCGGGCGACTCCGGCGACGGGATGCAGCTCACCGGCGGCCAGTTCACCCTCGCCACGGCAAAGGCGCGCAACGACCTCGCCACGCTGCCCGACTTCCCCGCCGAGATCCGCGCCCCGGCCGGTACCACCTACGGCGTCTCCGGCTTCCAGCTCCACTTCGGCTCGACCGAGATCTCGACGCCGGGCGACGAGGTGGACCTCCTCGTGGCGATGAACCCGGCCGCGCTCAAGGTCAACCTCGGCCGGGTGCGCGAGGGCGGCGGTGTGCTCGTCAACCTGAACGCCTTCGAGGACCGCGGCCTCGAGCTCGCCGGCTATACCTCGAACCCCCTCGACGACGGGACCCTCACCGGCCACGAGGTCTTCCCGGTCGAGCTGACGCGGCTGACGCGCGAGGCCCTCGCCGACTTCGGCCTCTCGACGCAGCAGGTGGACCAGTCGAAGAACATGTTCGCGCTCGGCCTCGCGCTCTGGCTCTACACCCGGCCCGTTGAGCCGACGCTGGAGTGGCTCGAGGCGAAGTTCGCCCGGACCCCGACGATCCTCGCGGCCAACCGGCACGTCCTCACGAAGGGCTACCACTTCGGCGAGACTACCGAGGCGTTCGCCGCGCGCTACGAGGTCGCCCCGGCGCGCCTGCCGCCGGGCCTCTACCGCGGCATCCGGGGTAACGAGGCGCTCGCGCTCGGCCTCGTCACCGCCGCCGTGCGGAGCGGGCTGGAGCTGCTCTACGGCTCCTACCCGATTACGCCGGCCTCGGACCTGCTCCACGCGCTCTCGAAGCACAAGAACTTCGGCGTGCTCACCCTCCAGGCCGAGGACGAGATCGCCGCCGTCGGCGCGGCCCTCGGCGCGAGCTTCGCCGGGCGGCTCGGCGTGACCGCCACCTCTGGACCGGGCCTCGCACTCAAGACCGAGTTCGTCGGCCTCGCCGTGATGACCGAGTTGCCGCTCGTGGTGATCGACGTGCAGCGCGCCGGGCCGAGCACCGGGATGCCGACCAAGACCGAGCAGAGCGACCTCCTCTTCGCGCTCTACGGCCGCAACGGCGAGGCCCCGCTGCCGGTCCTCGCCGCGAGCACGCCGGGCGACTGCTACGAGGCGGCCTACGAGGCTTGCCGGATCGCGGTCAAGTACATGACGCCCGTGCTCCTCCTCTCCGACGGCTACCTCGGCAACGGGGCCGAACCCTGGCGCATCCCCGACCCCGACGCCCTCCCGGCCTTCCCTGTCGCCTTCGCCACCGAGCCGAACCGCGACGGCACCTTCCTGCCATACCTCCGCGACGAGGCGACGCTCGCCCGCCCGTGGGCGAAGCCCGGCACGCCGGCCGTCGAGCACCGCCTCGGCGGGCTGGAGAAGGACCGAGAGACGGGCAGCGTCTCCTATGACCCGGAGAACCACGAGGCGATGACGCGCCTCCGCGCCGCCAAAGTCCAGCGCGTGCAGCAGGAGATTCCCCCGACCGAGGTCTACGGAGATGCTACCGGCGATGTGCTCGTCGTCGGCTGGGGGTCTACGCGCGGGGCGATCCAGGCGGCGGTGAAGGCGGCGCGGGCCGAGGGGCTGCGCGTCGGGCACGTCCACCTCCGCTGGCTCAACCCGCTCCCGCCCGACCTCGGCGACATCCTCGACCGCTTCGAGCAGATCCTCGTGCCGGAGCTCAACGACGGGCAGCTCGTCCGCGTCCTCCGCGACCGCTTCCTGCGGCCGGCCGAGAGCCTCGCCAAGATCCAGGGCCTCCCGTTCAAGACCAGCGAGATCACCGCCCGCCTCCGCGCGATGACCGCCTCCGCGCGATGACTGCCGCCGATTAATTGCCCGTAGGGGCGACCCCGTGTGGTCGCCCTTCGCGTCGGGCCGGCACCAGACCTGAGGGCAGGCACACGGGCCTGCCCCTACGACATGTCCCATTGATGGCCGACGACAAGAAGAAACCGACCCGCCCGCCCGGCACCTCGAAGCCGGCGCTGCCACCCCGCAAGGCGACGCTGCCGGTGAAGGCCGGCGGCCCGAAGCGCCCGCCCGGCCGCCTCGTGCCCGACCCGGCCGGCGGCGATGGTTCGACTGCGCTCACCACAGGCTCCGCGCTCTCGCGGAAAGACTTCGCCTCCGACGCCGACGTGCGGTGGTGCCCCGGCTGCGGCGACTACGCCGTGCTCGCCGCCGTGCAGCGCGTCCTCCCGGACCTCGTCGACAAGAAGGAGAACACCGTGTTCATCAGCGGGATCGGCTGCTCCAGCCGCTTCCCGTACTACCTGAACACCTACGGGATGCACACTATCCACGGCCGCGCCCCGACCGTCGCCACCGGCCTCAAGTGCGCCAACCCGGAGCTCGACGTCTGGCTCGTCACCGGCGACGGCGACGCGCTCTCGATCGGCGGCAACCACTTCGTCCACCTGCTCCGCCGAAACCTCGACCTGCAGGTGCTGCTGTTCAACAACCAGATTTACGGCCTCACGAAGGGGCAGTACAGCCCGACCAGCGAGCCGGGCAAGGTCACCAAGTCGACGCCCTACGGCTCACTCGACCACCCGTTCAACCCCGCCGCCCTCGCCCTCGGGGCCGACGCCACGTTCGTCGCACGGACGCTCGACCGCGACCCGAAGCACATGCAGCAGATGCTCCGCGCCGCGCACGCGCACCGGGGCACCAGCTTCGTCGAGGTCTACCAGAACTGCAACATCTTCAACGACGGGGCCTTCTTCCGCTACACCGACCGCGACCGGAAGCCGCACACGACGCTCTTCCTCGAAGACGGCCGCCCGCTCCTCTACGACGAGGGCACGAAGGGGCTGCGGCTCGACGGCCTGAAGCTCGTCTCCGTGGACCTCACGAGCGGCACCTGGTCTGCCGACGACTGTCTCGTCTACGACGCGACGGACCGGACGCTGGCCGGAATCGTGAGCCGGCTCTTCTGGGAGGAGGACCGGCCCCAGCCCTTCGGGGTGTTCTACCGCGAGACGCGGCCGACCTACGAGCGGCTCCTGCGCGAGCAGCAGGCCGCCGTCGTCGCCGAGCGCGGCGCGGGCGACCTGCATGCCCTGCTGCGCTCTGGCGAAACCTGGGTCATCGAGTAGCCTACTCGACGTGGAGCACCTTGAGCGTCTCGGTCTGCCGTGCCGTCCTGAGCCGGACGAGGTAGACCCCTGCTGGCAGCCCCGCTCCACTGAGCGAGAACGCTTGCTCGCCCGGCGGCAGCACCCCGTCAGCCAGCAGTGCCACCTCGCGCCCGAGCACGTCGTAGACCGCGAGCCGAGCCTTGCCCGCGTTCTCCGGCACCCTGAGCGTCAGCGATGTGGACGAGCGGAACGGGTTGGGGAACGGACGCGACAGGCCGAAGGCGTCCGGCAACGGCGGTGCCTCCTGCAGCGCCCCGACGCGCTGCGGTTCGAAGACGCCGAGGTCGTAAGCGCGCTGCACGAAGCGCGCCGCCTCGCGCAACTCGACGACGGAGTCGAGCCGGTCGGTGCCGCGTGCGAACGGGATGGCGAAGACGACCTCCGTGCTCTGGCCCGGCTCCAAGCGGAACGGTCCCGTCACCACGACGAAGCGACGGTCGCCTGGCGACGTGTCGTTCCCCTCACCATCAACATTTCCCTCACTCCAGAACTGATCCATCACCGGATCGCCAGGAAACCCAAAGTTGGTGATCGGGCCGTCTGTGTTGTAGCCGTCCCCGCCCAGGGTGATCGGCGTCCCGTCGGTCCACCGGCCGCGCATGCAATTGTAGTACTCTGGGCCGACCTCCGGCTCTCCGATTCTCGTCTTGGCGTAGCAAGGGGCTGCCGTCATGCCGAGACGCTCGCCCACTTCGTCCACCGCGCCGTCGCCGTTGTCGTCGCGCCCGTTCGGCAGACCGACCGGCCCGCGCAGCACCTCCACCCCGAGTGCGGGAGGCCGGTCACCGTATCCCCCATTCAACCCACCCGAGCCGTCGGGATCGACCGCGTTGTAGGTGTACCCCATGTCGAGCGTCGTGTCGCTGCCGACGTAGTCGTCGCTTGCGTCGCCGAGGTCGGAGTCGGTCCAGATCGTGACGTAGGCGCTGTCGAGTGGGAGGTGGCCGCGGTACGTCAGCCGGTAGCGGTAGAGCGTGGCCTGGTGGAGGGCCAGCGCGAGCGACGACACCGCGAACGCACTTACCTGCGCCTCCAGCTGGATCGGCGGCGTCAGCGAGTCCAGATGCTCGTTGCCGGCGTCGTTCATCACCCACCAGGCCATCTGCTCGCCCGAGATCGCCGGCTCGTCGCCGCCTTCGAGGTCGTAGTTGCCCGCGATGCCGTCGCCGTCGAGGGTGGGTGCGCCGAGGCCGGCGGGCCAGTCGCGGAGGTCGGCCGTCGCCTCGCCCGTTTCGAGGTAGCGCGCCACGTCGGCGCGGCTGACGCGGTAGATCCGGTCGAAGGCCGCGCAGTCGGCGGGCGGGGCGCCGTCCGGGCCGAGTGGGCCGGGCCAGAACTCGAAATCGTCGTATCTCGACCCCGCCACCCGCAGTTCGCCGCCCACCTTCCCCCCGATCCACAGGTTCGAGACGAAGACCGGCGAGAGCCCCAGGCGCTTCGGGACGAGGTAGCCGCTGCCGTCGTCGGTCCGGTTGCCGAAGAAAAGGTTGCCGCCGTTGAAGACACGGGCGCGGACGTCGTTGACGTCGAGGTCGGCCTCAGCAGTGCCGGGGGCGCAGTCGCCGACGGTCTGGGCCGCTGCGGGCACCGTGCAGAGGAGCAGCGCAGCGGCGAGGACAGTCAGCGTGCGTGCGGAGCGGGGCGAGGCGGTATCGGGAATCATGGAAGCAGGAAGGATTCGTACAGGAATGGTCATAACCTATGGATTGCGTCGTTACAGAGCAGGGCAATTCCGCCGCCCCGTATTTTCCCACCTCCTCCCTTTATCGGTCTGCCGCGTGCCTCTCTTCCGCCTGTCCTTCCTCGCCGCTCTCGGCTTGCTCGGCCTCGCCACCTGCTCGAGCAGCCCCGAACCCCTAGCCCAACCGCTCGCCGCCGAAGCGCCTCTCGTCGCGCCTGCCGACACGCTCGACTCCCGCGACGGCGGCGCGGTCCGCCTCGGCGAGCCGACCAGGAGCCGGCTCCTGGCCGAGGACTCGCTCTGGGCGCACGCGCTCCGGCTCCACTACGACGCCATCGTCACCGACGGCCACATCGACACGCCGAGCCTCATGCTCGACGACAGCTACGCCCTCGGCGAGCGCCATACGCCGCGCGCCGGCTCGGCCCACGTAGACCTCCCGAAGATGATCGAGGGCGGCCTCGACGCACCGTTCTTTTCGATCTACGTCGCCCGCTCCTACGGCGAGGGCGAGGCCGCCACCGAGCGCGCCCTCGCCATGATCGCCGAGCTGAAGCGGCAGGTCGAGGCGCTCGACGGGATCGAGATGGCGTACTCCGCTGGGGACGTGCTGCGGATCACCCGGAGCGGCGAGAAAGCGGCGCTGATGGGACTCGAAGGGGGGCACGCGCTCCAGGGGTCGAAGGAGGTGCTCCGCCAACTCGCCGAGGCAGGCATCCGCTACGTCACGCTGACCCACACGAACACGAACTCCTGGGCCGACGCCTCCAGCGACACCGTGCGGTGGAGGGGCCTCAACGACACCGGCCGCGACCTCGTCCGCGAGATGAACCGGCTCGGCGTGCTCGTGGACCTCTCCCACGTCTCGGACTCGACCTTCTACGACGCCCTCGCCGTGAGCGCCGCCCCCGTCATCCTCAGCCACTCATCGGCGCGTGCCCTCACGCCCCACCCGCGCAACATCACCGATGCCATGCTCCGCGCCCTTGCCGAGAACGGCGGCGTGGTCATGATCAACTTCTTCTCGAAGTACCTCGCACAAGACGGCACGACAAGCGCGTCGCTGGACGACATCCTCGACCACGTCGACTGGGCCGTCGAGGTCGCCGGGGTCGACCATGTAGGGCTGGGGAGCGACTTCGACGGGGTGCCGTACCTCCCGCGTGGCGTAGAGGACGCGACGCGGCTGCCGTACCTCACCTATGGCCTCCTCGAGCGCGGCTATTCCGACGAGGACGTGCGCAAGATTCTCGGCGGCAACACCCTTCGTGTCCTCGCCGACGCCGAGCTCGTGGCGGCCGAGTTGCAGGACGACAGCTAGAGATCGAGCAAGAAGCGGAGCACGTCAGAGACCCGTCGCATCGTCGGTGCCGAGGCCTCGCCGACGCGCTTCTTCAGCCGCT
>JBBSMV010000013.1:0-21301 GCA_038232975.1 Rhodothermales bacterium | reverse complement strand
GGGCACGATCTCGCCCGAGGTCCGCCGCTCGGCCTCGGCCACGGCCGCGCGGATGCGCTCCAGGTCAGCGTCGGAGAGGAGGGCGGGCATAGCGGAAGATGAGGAAAGAGGAGAGAGGAGAGAAAGAGGAGAGAGCAGAAGATCGCTGTTGTCCTCTTCTCTCTTTTCCCTCTCCTCTCTCTTTTCCTTCTTTTATCTCGTCAGCCCTCCGGCAGGAGCACGACCTGCACGTAGCGGGCCGGGTCGAGGTAGTACTGCGCCGCGCCGCGGAGGGCTCCGTAGCTCAGCTCCTCGATGAGGTCCGTCTGGTCGACGGCCCGCATCGGGGCCTCGCCGTAGCGGTAGGCTTCGCCGAGCGCGCCGAGCCAGGCCTCGTTCTCGCGGAGGGCCAGCTCCTGGGCGCGGCGGTCGCCCTCGCGGACCTTCTTCAGCACGTCGTTCGTCGGCCCCTCGTCCTTGAAGCGGGCGATCTCCTCGAACACGGCGGCCGTCAGCTCGTCCACGCGCTCGGGGTCGCAGCCGAAGCCTATCGAGACCGAGTAGGTGCCCGTCAGCCGGTCGGTGCTGGCCCCGACGCCGACGCCGTAGACGCCGCCACGGTCCTCGCGCAGCTCCTCGCGGAGCCGGATGCGGAGGGCGTCGGCGAGCGCGCTGAGCAGGAAGCGCTCGCTCCGCGCCGCGAGCTGCCGCGCGCCGTAGACCGAGTCGGCCACGGCGACGCGCCGGCCGTTGATCTCGATGGTGTCGCCGAGCCGGAGCGTGTCGAGGCGGACGTCGAGGTCGCCGGAGAAGACGAGCTGGACGCGCGCCTTCGGCTCGATCCCGCGGCGGACCGTCTTCTCGACGACGCCCGGCGGCGGGCGGATGCCGAGGTCGCGCGCTTGCTCCTCGCGCCCCGTCGCCGGGAGCGTGGCGAGGTACTGCCGGACGAGCGGCTCGATGGCCTCCGGCGTGAACGCGCCGACGAAGACGAACGTGAAGTCGCTCGCGTCGCGGAAGCGGTCGCGGTAGAAGGCGAGGGCCTCGCTGAGGGCGACCTCGTCGAGGGTCTCGGCGGTGAAGGGCCGGCTGCGCGGGTGGTGCTGCGCCAGCGTCACCTGGAGCGTGTCCGAGAAGGCGGACTCGGGCCGGGCGCTGCGGTTCTGGAGGACGCCGCGCAGCCGCTCGGTGTAGGCCCCGAACGCCTCGGCGTCCTCGCGCGGCGCGGTGACGTAGAGGTGGATGAGCTGGAAGAGCGTCTCGAGGTCCTCGGGCGCGGCGCTCCCCGAGAACCCCTCCTCGCGGCTGCCGACGTAGGGCCGCAGGCTCACGGTCTCGCCAGCGAGCTTCTTGTCGAGGTCGGTCGCGCGGAAGGCCCCGACGCCGCCGACGCTGACGGCCGCCGACGCCTGCTCGGCCGAGCGGAACGCGGCGTCCGGCGCGAGCGAGGTCCCGCCGGGGCTGAAGGCGCTCACGAGCACCTCGTCGTTCTTGAAGTCCGTCGGCTTGAGCACCACGCGGACGCCGTTCTCCAGCTCGATCTCGGTGACCCCGCTGTCCTGGTAGACCGACTGCGCCACCACGGTCCCCGGCGCGGGCGGCGCGGGGACGAGCGGCGCGGCCGAGAGCGTCTCGGTGTACGGCTCGATCTCCCGGTCGTCCACGGTCTCGAAGACGGCCCGCAGCTCGGCCTCGGTCGGGACCACCACGCCCTCGGCCTCGGGCGCGCTCACGAGCACGACCCGGTTCTCCTCGCCCACCACCTCGTCGGCGAGCGCGTCGAGCGCGTCGAGCGAGATCGTCGGCAGGAGGAGCTGAGTTAATTCGTACTCGCGCGCGAGGCCGGGGGCCGGCTCGCCTTCGAGGAAGAGGTCCACGAGGTCGCCCGCGAAGCGCCGCGACTCGGTCTTGTCGCGCTCGTTGTAGGCCACCTCGGTCTCGCGCAGCAGGTCCGCCTTGGCGCGCTCCAGCTCGGGGGCGATGAAGCCGTGGCGGCGGACGCGGGCCGCCTCGGTCAGGAGCGCCTCCAGGCCGCGCGGCACCCCGCCGTCGGCGACCAGCGCCTGCATCACGTAGAGGTCGGCGGCGCGGACGAACCCGGCCTTGCCGGTGAACGCGCCGAGGAAGGGGGCGTCGGCCTGCTGCGTCAGCTCGTAGAGCCGGGCGTTGAGCATCCGGTTGTAGAGCCGGTCCATCAGGACGCGGCGGTAGACCCCGACGGTGGTCTCGCCGTCCGGCGGCTCCTTGTAGAGCACCGCCACGCTCGTCGTCGTCAGCTCGGGATCGGTGGCGATGGCGAAGCGGGTCTCGCCGTGGGGCGGCAGGTCGAAGCTCGGGCGCGGCGTCGGCGTCGGCGGGTTGGCGAGGCCGCCAAAGGTCTGGCGGATCGTCTGCTCGACGGCGGCGGGGTCGAAGTCGCCGACGGCGACGACGGCCATGAGGTCAGGGCGGTACCAGGTCCGGTAGAACCGCCGGAGCGCGTCGTAGGGGGCAGTGCGCAGCACCTCGGGGTCGCCGATGGGGAGGCGCTCGGCGTAGCGCGACCCGGCGAAGAGGACCGGGAACTGCGCGTCGCGGACCCGCGCCTGCGCCCCGCGCCCGAGCCGCCACTCCTCGAGCACCACGCCGCGCTCCTTGTCTATCTCCTCGTCCTCAAAGGCGACGGCCGAGGCCCACTCCTTGAGCACGTCGAAGCCGGTGGCGAGCATCCCGGCGCTGTCGGTCGGGACCTGGAGGAGGTAGACGGTCTCGTCGAACGAGGTGTAGGCGTTGAGGTCCGGCCCGAAGCGCATCCCGATGCCTTCGAGGTAGTCCACGAGCTCCTGCTTGGCGAAGCGCTCGGTGCCGTTGAAGGCCATGTGCTCGGCGAAGTGCGCCAGCCCGCGCTGGTCCTCGTCCTCGAGCACGCTCCCGGCGTTGACGGCGAGGCGGAGCTCGGCGCGGTGCTGCGGCTCGGCGTTGCGCCGGACGAAGTAGGTCAGCCCGTTGGGCAGCGTCCCCGTCCGCACGGCCGGGTCGAGACCGAGCGGCTCGGCGAGGCGCGCCGGGTCGAGGGCGACCTGCGGCGCGGGCGGGGGCGCGGTGCGCTCGGACGAGGCGCAGGCGGCCAGGAACAGGAGCGGCGCGAGGGCGGGGAGGGCGCGTCGGAGCATCAGGGGCCTCAGAGACTGTTGAGATTTCCGGGGGGATGGCGAGCGTGAGCGAGACGGAACGCGTCGAGGAGCGCGAAGCAGGCGATGCGTGAGCATCGGCGATGCAGCGCAACGCTGAGGCGGGCCGTCGCAGCCACGCGCAGCCCATCTCGGTGAATCCTCAACAGTCTCTCAGCGGTGGACAGAGGGACGGGGCACGGAGAAGCTACGACAGCCGGCGCGCCCCTCCGTCAGCCCTCGCCCGTCCCGCCGCCGGGGTCAGCCACTGCACGATCTGCCGGCTCACGTCCGGGTGGCTCAGCAGCCCGAGGTGGCTCGTGCGGTAGACGATCCGCTGCGCCGCCGCCTCGAACCTCACGCTTCGGCGCGGATCGGCGTCGCTCAGGGCGCTGTGCAGGGGCACCCAGTCATCGCCGGTCAGGCGGTTGGCGAGCGCGCTGCGCCTGGCGGCCCGCGTCGCGGCGACGGCGTAGCAGGCCACGCCCTCGGGCAACGGGACCCGCTGCCGCGTGTCGGGCCGGCGGTGGAAGCGGTCGTGGTCCTGCCAGTCCTCATCGAGCACGTAGCCGTAGCGCAGGTCGGTGATGCCGGCGCTGCGGAGCTGCCCGAGCGCGGCCAACGGCGCGGTGTAGGGCGTGCTGCCGAGGAGAGCGTCTACCCAGTTGCCGGCGCGCTCTAGCGGAGCACCGTGGTGCGGAGTGCCCAGGAACACGAGGTGCTTCAGAAGGCCCGGCCAGCGCAGCGCCTCCTGCCCGGCGTAGTGGCACGCGCTCCGCGCCACCAGCCCGCCCATGCTGTGCGCCACCACCGTCAGGTCGGCCACCGGCACGGGCCAGCCGGCGACGAGGCGCTCCAGGTGGGCCGCGAGGGCGCGGCCGTTCTGCGAGGTGTGCAGGCCGGAGTTGTAGCGCAGGTAGACGGGCGTGTAGCCCAGCGCCGAGGCCAGCGCCGCGCCGTGGTCCACCGCCTCGCCGTCGCGCTCGGCCTGCCAGTGCCGGTCGCTCAGGCAGAGGCCGTGGACGAGCACCGCCACCTTGCCCGTGACCTCGGCCGTCGGCGGCACCGCTTCGTCCAGCGCCGCGCCCCGGTAGCGCAGCGTCATGGGGACGGCGAGCGGGTTGCCCTCGGCGGCCAGCCGGTCGCCGAGCACCCCGTTGAGGACGGCGAGCAGCGCCTCGCGCCGGGGCGTCTCGGGGACCGGGGCATCGGCCGGGGCCGCCGGATGCAGCCGCGCCAGCGCCGTATCCACGCCGCGGCCCGTTGCCAGGACGGCCGCGTGGATGCTCCCGTAGACCAGCCCGGTGAGGCCGCGCGCGCGCCCCGGTGCCTCGCCGCCGGGGAACCCCAGCGTGCTCCACACTGACTGATGCACGCCCTCGGCGATCCGCGTCGCGCCCGCTGCCGCCTGCGTCGCCAGCCCGGCGAGGCCGCGCACGTCCGAGAGGCGCAGGAAGGCAAGCGGGTTTCTCACAGGGATTCTATGGAGCGGTTTTCGACGAGAAGGGTGGGCTTGCGGGAGAATCGTCAGAAGCCCCAGCAAAGCGACCGACTCCCGTACCCCCACCCGCCCGCACCCGAGCTGCGCAGCACGCTAGGCCGGCCCCTTCGACCTCGAACCCTCGGGGCCGGTTTCCCCGCCGGGGGGCGCGCTGTAGCGGCGGCTCGGGCGGCGGCCCGAGGTGCGGCGGACCATCTCCTCGTAGGCCCGCTGGCTCAGCCACCGCTCGCCGTCGGTGTAGGCGGGCCGGAGGTAGTAGGTCCCCGGCCGGTGGAGCGGCGTGCCGTAGGCCGCGCAGCGCTCGGTCGGCGGCGAGCCGTCGGAGCGCCGCCACTTCGCGCGGTGCCAGGTGCGCTCGGCGAGGCTCTCCCAGAAGGCGTCGTCGCGGTCGAGGGTCATGGGGTCCGCCCCGCTGGTGCTCGGCAGAGTAGGGCTGGTGAAGGTACGCCTACGGCTCGGGCCGGCGCGCGGCTGCGGAGCCGGGCCGCTGCCGGCCCCGGCTCGGGAGTACCTTTGCCCCGTCGGCGCGCGGCCCTTGCGAGTGTCGAGCGGCACGTGTCGAATGGCGAGTGGACGCCACGGGCACGGTCGTGCTCTCACAGCCGGTATCTCCTCGCGCTCCTCTGTATTCCCCACGTCCGCCACCTCACGTCTGTTTCATGCCCCGCCTCGCCCTCCTCGTTGCGCTCTTCTTCCTCTCCCTCTCCCCCGCCCTCGCCCAGGGCGGCGGCCTAAACCCCCGCTTCGGCGCGGGCTTCGACGCGCTCCTCTCCGTCGCCAGCGGCGACGTGCTCGACAGCGGCTTCGGCCTCGGCGTCCGGGGCCGCGCCTCGTTCCCGATCAACGCCGACTTCTCCCTCGCCGTCGGGGCCGGGTTCGCCGGCTTCCTCCTCGGCGGGCGCGACGACGCAGCGTACCTCTTCAACCCCCAGGTCTCGGGCGTGCTGACGCTGCCGCGCTCGCCGCAGTGGGCGCGCTACCTCATCGGCGGCTTCGGCGGCTACTTCCCGCTCGGCGACAGCTCCAAGGACGGCGGCCCGGCGATCCACCTCGGCCTCGGCTGGGCGCGCCCGCTCAACGAGACCTCGCTCTACGTCGAGCTCGACCCGGCCCTCGTGATCGGCGAGACACGGACGGCGCTCATCCTCCCGGCCCGCGTCGGGGTGATCTTTTAGGGTACCCCCGCCGCGCTCAGCCCCCGCGTTGTCAAGGGGGACAGTCCCGTGAGCGCTGAGCCCGAAGGGCGATGCAAGCGGGGCATGAGCTTCCACCCTCACGTCACCCGGCGGAGGATGGACTGGAGGCGCTCGTGGTCGTCGTCGAGGAGCCGGCTGAGCGCGCGGCCCGCCGCCAGCAGCGCCCGCGTCCCCTCCTCGCCCGCGCCGTGCGCCCGGTGCAGCCGCCGCAGGAGCGCCACGAGCAGGTCGTCCGTCGGGATGCCCATCTCGGGGTTGCGGACGAGGGTGCGGAGGACGTCGAACGGCGCGGCGAGGGCGCAGACGGCGGCGTCGCCGCACGGGCGGACCATGTCGTGCAGGGCAGCAGGGCGCGGGGGGAGTGTCTGGTGGACCGTGCCCCGGCCGTCGCGGTAGGCGAGCACCTGGGCGCGGAACGTCGTGCGGATCAGCTCCAGCACCTGCGGCATCTCGCGCCGCAGCGTGCCCCGGTCCATCCCGAGGGCGACGGCCCGCCGCCCCGGCTCCACGCTCCCAGTCTCGACGTGCGCCACGACGGCGAAGAGCGTCGTCCCGTCTTCGATCTCGGTCTCGACCCACGCGCCGAAGTCGGGCGGCTCGGCCCCGCGCCGCACCTCGGCCACGACGTGCCGCGTGCTCGACTCGATGACTTCGGCGATGGGTTCTGAGTCGGGGGTCATGGGTCGGGGGTCGGGAGTCACAGCGTGGGGATCAGGGGGAGAAACTCCCGACGCCCGACCCCCGACTCTGGACTCAAATACGTGGGGCGCGCTTCGAGGCGGCTTTCTGCGAGCCGGCGTAGCCGCGCAGCCCGGCGCGCTGCATCTCGCGCTCGAGGATGCGGTAGAACATCGCCTTCTCCTGCGCCCGGATCACGGCGCGCTCGTGGGCCTCGGTCAGGATGATCGGGTAGCCCCCGCCCTTCGCCGCCTGGTCCACCACCACGGCGTGGATCATCTCCAGCCAGCCCGGCTGCTCGGCCACCCACGCGGGCAACTCGACCCGGCCTACCTCTTCGGGCAGCCTCACGTAGAAGTAGCAGATCTTGTGGTGCGGCCCGTACTCCCGCTGGATGTGCGACCCCGACTCGAACAGCGCCGAGCGCTCGCCGACGGCCAGCGTCCGCTCGAAAATGAGCCGGTCCACGAGTCCCTGGAGCGATTCCTCGTCGGGCGTGTCCTCCTCCTCGTTCCGGTGCAGGCAGAGGAGGTTGATCAGCTCCGTGTTGCCGGGCATCGAGACGTAGGAGCAGACGGGGATGCCCTCGCCGTAGAACCGTTCGAGGAGGGCGAGATAGCGGCGGATGAGCTTGTCTTCGAGCGCGCGGTGGTTCATCCCGCGCAGCATCCACCGGATCAGCGTCCCGTCGGCGAGGGCGAGGACGGGGCGGGCGCTCCGGCGCTCGGCGTGGGCGGTCTCGAAGAGCCAGCGCAGCTCCTGCTCGTCGCGGAGCGCCGAGACCACCTCGGCCGAGACGTCGAAGAGCGCCTCCTCGCCCTCCTCCGCGTTGAGCTCGTCGAGGTCGCGGCGGCGGTAGCGGAGCTCCGGCTCGGCGGTCATCAGCGGCGGCTCCTCGGTGCCGTAGTGGAACGCGATCCGGCTGACGTTGAGCAGGTAGCACGCCGGCTCGACGTGGCGGTCGGGGTAGATCTGCGAGCCGTCGGTGGCGACGACCGTCACCGGCGTCGGGCGCTCGGTGCCGGGCGTGCCGCCGTCGGGCCGCTCGCGGAGGCCGGCGACGAGCGTGCGTGGGCGCTCCCGCGCCACGCGGTCGCGCAGCGCCTCCCAGTCCGGCGCGCACGCCTGGAAGGCTTCGAGCGCGAGGGCGAGCTTCTGCACGCGGCGCGCGTCCTCGCCCACGCGGTAGGCGCTGAAGTCCGAGAGCTGCGGGTGGAGCCGGTGAAAATCGAGCAAGGGTCGAAGGCCGGGTGTCGAGGGTCGAATGATCCGAAGGTAAAGACAGGCGGCAGGGCAACGCGTAGCTTTAGCCCAGGAGCACTCGACATTCGCCATTCGCAACTCCCCACTCCTCTGGCCTCCCTCTACCTCCATATCCCCTTCTGCACCCAGCGCTGCGTCTACTGCGACTTCTACTTCACGACGACCCGCCGCGACACCCGCCCGTTCGTGGACGCGCTGCGGACGGAGATCGAAGCCTACGGGCGCGAGTACGGCCGGCGCGAACCCGTCGAGACGGTCTACTTCGGCGGGGGGACGCCGTCGCTCCTGCCGCTCGACGAGGTGGCGCTGCTCGTGCAGAGCCTGAGCCGGCACTTCGACACGACGGCAGTCGAGGAGGTGACGTTCGAGGTGAACCCGGAGAACGCCACGCGGGCCTACCTCGCCGGGCTGCGCGACCTCGGCGTGACGCGGCTCTCGCTCGGCGTACAATCGTTCTTCGACGCCGACCTCGCCTTCATGAACCGAGTCCACGATGCCGAGCAGGCCGAGCGGTCTGTCGAAGCGATCCAGCGCGCCGGGTTCGAGACGTTTTCGGTGGACCTCATCTTCGGCGTCCCCGAGCAGCCCGCCGAGCGGTGGATGGCGAACCTGGAGCGGGCCGTCGCCCTCGGCGTGCCCCACCTCTCCACCTACGGCCTGACCGTCGAGGAGCGGACGCCGCTGGCGAAGATGGTCGCGCGCGGCACGGTCACGCCAGCCCCCGACGAGGCGATGCGCGAGCGGTTTCTGGAGACGATGGCTTTCCTCCGGGCGCATGGCTACGAGCACTACGAGGTGTCGAGCTTCGCGCAGCCCGGCGCGCGGAGCCGCCACAACCAGGTCTACTGGCGGCACGGCAACACCCTCGGCTTCGGCCCGAGCGCGCACTCGTTCTGGCGGCAGACGCCGTCGCTGGCCGGGCGCTGGGCCAACGTCCGCAACCTCGCGCGCTACAGCGCGCTGCTGCAGCAGGGCCAGCGCCCCGTCGAGTGGCAGGAGCGCCTCGGGGCCGACGCCCTCGCCGACGAGTACCTGCTGCTCCGCCTCCGCCTCCTCGAAGACGGCCTCGACCTCGACGTGCTCGACGAGGTCTACGGCGTGGACCTGCTCACCGAGCGGCTGGACGCGCTCGCCGCGCTCGAAGCCGCCGGCCTCATCCACCCGATCCGCCGCAGCACTGTCCGCCTCACCGAGGCGGGCGCGCTCGTCTGCGACGCCGTGACGGCCCGGCTGATCAGCTAGGAACCCCGACGCGCGGGTGCCGCTCTTCACTTCCCTCTTCAAGACAGAGGCAGCTCCTACCCCGTGCTCTGCATCGCGGCGGCGATGCCGTTGAGCGAGACGAAGAGGGCCTCCTTCAGCGCGTCGGCGTCCTCGCCCTCGTCGCCCCCGCTGCGCCAGCGCTGCATCAGCTCGATCTGCACCAGGTTCAGCACGTCGGTGTAGGGGTTGCGCAGGCCGATGGACTGCTCGATGACCGGGCTGTGCGCCAGCAGCCGGTCCTGCCCAGTGATCTGCAAGAGCGCCCGCTCGGCGCGCTCGAACTCGGCGGCGATCCGCTCGTGCATTCTGCCCCCCGCGTTGGCTTCGCCGGCCTTGCGGCTCGCGGGGGAAGGCTTGGCGAGGGCCGCGTAGCGCTCGGCGATGACGAGGCGCGCGCGGGCCATCTCGCGGAGGGCGTTGCCGACGACGGCCTGGAAGAACGGCCACCCGGCGTACATCGCCCGGAGCCGCTCGGCGTGCTCCCCGTCGCGCATCGCCTGGGCGAGCGCGGTGCCGACGCCGTACCAGCCCGGCACGGTGTAGCGCGGCTGCGTCCAGGCAAAGACCCACGGGATCGCCCGCAGCCCGCCGAAGTCCACCTCGCTCGCGGCCTTGCGCGAGACCGGGCGCGAGGCCATCGGGATGCCGGCGATGTGCTCGATGGGCGTGGCGCGGAGGTACCACGGCCAGAACGCCGGGTCGTCAATGAGCGCGCGGTAGGCCGCCATCGAGGTGTCGGCGACCTGCTGCATCAGGCCGCCCTCGGGAGCCTGCCCCGGGCTCGATCCGGGGTCCTCGCTCGGGCCTTCGAAGCCTGCCCCGGACGCCGATCCGAGGGCGGCGGTGCGTTCAGCCTCGGCGGGCGCTTCGGCGAGCGCGCCGAGCTGGGCGTGGACGATCTGCTCGAGGTGCCGCCGGGCGAGGCCGGGGTGGGCGTAGCGGAACGAGATGACCTCGCCCTGCTCGGTGAAGCGGATGCGGCCGGTCTGCGCCTCGGGCGGCATCGCGCGGATGGCCTGGTTCGCCCGGCCGCCGCCACGCCCGACGGTCCCGCCGCGCCCGTGGAAGAGCCGGAGGTCGAGGCCGAACCGGCGGCAGACGCGGGCGATCGCGCCCTGCGCCTTGTGGAGCGACCAGTTGGCCTGCCAGTAGCCGCCGTCTTTGTTCGAGTCCGAGTAGCCGAGCATGACCTCCTGCAAGCGCCTGCGCGCCACAAGCTGGCGGACGTAGACCGGGTGACTGAACAGCCTCTCCAAGAGCACCTCGGCGCGCTCGAGATCGGCGATGGTCTCGAAGAGCGGGACCACGTCGAGCGGGCACGTCACCGCGCCGTCGCGCGCGCGCTGCCACAGCCCGGCCTCTTTGAGCAAAAGGAGAACCTCGAGCACGTCGCTGACGGCATCGGTCATCGAGATGACGTAGGAGCCGATGCTCTCCGGCTCCCGGCCGAGCGCGCGGCGCGCCACCTCCAGCACGTCGAGGACGCGGCGCGTGTCGTCGCCGGTCTCGGCCCCCAGTGCCCGGAGCGGGCGCGGGTTGCGCAACTCGGCGCTCAGGACCTCCAGCCGCCCGGCCTCGTCGAGCGCAGCATACTCCTCCGTGACTTCCGCGAGGCGGAGGAGGTCGGCGACGGCGGCCTCGTGGACGCGGCTGTGCTGGCGGAGGTCGAGCGCAGCGAGGTGGAACCCGAACGCCGCGGCCTGCACGCGGAGGTCGGCGAGCGGGCCGCTCCGGGCGAGGCTCCCCAGCCCGGCGGCCTCCAGGCTCTCGGCGATGAGCGCGAGGTCGGCACGGAAGGCGTCGGCGTCGTAGCCGGCCTCTTCGACGCCCGCGTCCTCGCCGTCGAGGAGGCGGTCTAGCTCCGCCTGCATCAGGAGGAGCTTGAGGCGGACCGGCTCGCGGGCGTTCTGCCGCCGCCGACGCTCGGGCAGGGCCTCGAAGCCGGGATCAGCCTCGATGGAGCCGCGCAGGGCGGCGAAGGGGTCGCCGGGGACCTGCCGCTCGGAGACCGAGAGGACGAGGCGGAGGCCGTCGAGGGCACGGCGGTAGAGCCGGAGGGCATCCTCACGGTGAACCCGGAGCGTCCAGGCCGTCACCTCGGCGGTCACGCGCGGGTTGCCGTCGCGGTCGCCGCCGATCCACGAGCGGTAGCGGAGAAACGGCGGGAGCAGAGTCGGGGGTCGGGAGTCGGGGGTCGGGAGTCGAGAATCTCTTTTCTCGTCGGGGTAGTAGGTCTGGAGGGCGCGGCGGAGGTCGGCGTGGATGCGGGGGACGGTCTGCCAGATGCTCGTCGCCACGAAGTAGAGACCGTGGCGGACCTCGTCCTCGACCGTCACGGCGGCCGAGCGGATCTCGTCGGTGGCGAGGAGGAGCCGGACCGTGCTCTCGATCTCGGCGACGAGGGCGTCGTCCTCGGCGGGCGTCGTGTCGCGGTCGCCCGATGCGCCGAGCCCCAGCGCCGCGAGCAGGTCGGCGAGGCGCTGCTGGTGGAAGAGGATGCTGCGGCGGCGGGCCTCGGTCGGGTGTGCCGTCAGCGTCGGCTGGATGTCGAGGCTGCCTATGAGACCGAGCACCTCGTCGAGCGAGCGGCCCTCCTCCTTGAGCCCGTGGACGGCGGCAGCGACGGACTCGGCGCGCGGGTGCTCGGGCGACGCCGCGCGCGCGCGCTCCCGGTTGATGCGGAGGATTTCGAGCTGCTCGGCCTTGTTGACGAGGTGGAAGAACGTCGCGAACGCCCGCAGCAGCGCCACGAGCCGGTCGAGCGGCTGCTCGGCGACGAGCCGGGCCGCCCGGTCGTGCGCGCCCTCGCGGCAGTGGCGGCGGAGCGTCTCGACGAGGTCGAAGACGTCGTCGCCGTAGCGGGCGCGGACGGCGCGGCCGAGGAGCGCGCCGAGGAGGTTGACCTGGCGCGAGAGCGGGGCTGAGATGCCGGAGCCTTCGGCCTCGACCACGAGGCCGCCGGGAAGAGCGGAGGGGATGGGCACGGGGCGAGGGGTGGGTGGAGGTGCAAGATACCCAGCCGCCTTCACGTCCATTGCGCCTTCACGTCCATTGTGTGCTGAGAAAACGGTCCGGCAGAGCGCATCGCTGGGAATAGCTCCGCCCCTCAACTCAAGTCATCCCGGACCCCACCGGCCGGCAAGCCCTGTGGGTCCCCGCCTTTGCGGGGGCAGGCTCTGCGCGGGGATGACGAGTGTAAAGGTCAGCGGCAAGCGCCCAAACCTTGTCGCTCTGAGCTATGGCGATGCCTCTGCCCGGCGTTGAAGCGGTGACGAACGGCAGCGTACATTCCGGCCGACCGCGCTTCTTCTCCGTCCGAGTCTCGTCATGCGCCTGCTCCTCCTCGGCCTTTGCTGCCTCCTCTGTATGCCCTACGCCCTCCGCGCCCAGACCTCCGCGCCGCCCGTCGCCGCCGTCCGGCCGACCGCGCTGACCGCCCACGGCGACACCCGCACCGACAACTACTTCTGGCTCCGCGAGCGCGACGACCCCGAGGTGATCGCCTACCTCGACGCTGAGAACGCCTACTTCGAGGCCGAGACGGCCCATCTCAGAACCTTCGAGGACGCGCTCTTCGAGGAGATCAAGGGCCGCATCCAGCAGGACGACGCCGGGGTCCCTTACCGCCTCGGCGACTGGCTCTACGCCTACCGCTTCGCCGAGGGCGAGCAGTACCCCGTCTACACCCGCCGCCCGCTCGGCGAGATCGAGGACGAGGCCGTGATCCTCGACGTGAACGCCCTCGCTGAGGGGCACGGCTTCTACAGCGCCCGCTTCTCCGAGGCCTCGCTCAGCCCCGACGGCCGCCTCCTCGCCTGGGCCGCCGACACGACGGGCCGCCGCGTCTACACGATCCGCTTCAAGAACCTCGAGACCGGCGAGGTGCTGCCTGACGAGATACCCGAGGTCACGGGCAACTTCGTGTGGGCGAACGACAACCGGACGCTCTTCTACTCGAAGCAGGACCCCGAGACGCTCCGCTCGGACCGCATCTTCCGCCACACCCTCGGCACCGAGGCCGCCGCCGACCCGCTCGTCTACCGCGAGGACGACGACACGTTCAGCACTTACGTCGGCAAGACGACCTCGGACGCCTACCTCGTGATCGGCTCCTCGCAGACGCTCACCACCGAGTACCGCGTCCTCGACGCCGACGACCCCGACGGCGCGTGGCGCGTGGTCCAGCCCCGGCAGCGCGACCACGAGTACCACGTGGACCACCTCGACGGCCATTTCTACATCCGCACCAACCTCGACGCGCCGAACTTCCGGCTCGTGCGCGCGCCCGAGGACGCACCCGGCGTGGAGAGCTGGGACGAGGTCATCCCCCACCGCGCCGACGTGCTCCTGGAGGACCTGACGCTCTTCGACGACTTCCTCGTGCTCTCGGAGCGGAAGGACGGCCTCACGCGCCTCCGCGTCCGCCCGTGGGCCGAAGGGGAGACCGCGCACTACATCGGCTTCGACGACTCGGCCTACGTCGTCTACGTCGGCCAGAACCCGAACCCCGACACCGGCACGCTCCGCTTCGTCTACCAGTCGCCGACGACCCCGGAGACGACCTACGACTACGACATGGCCTCGCGCGAGCGGACGCTCCTCAAGCAGGAGGCCGTCCTCGGCGGGTTCAGCTCCGCCGCCTACCGCGCCGAGCGCCTGTGGGCACCGGCCCGCGACGGAGAGCGCGTCCCCGTCTCGCTCGTCTACCGGAAGGACCTCTTCCAGAAGGACGGCACGAACCCGCTCCTGCTCTACGGCTACGGCTCCTACGGCCACAGCATAGACCCTGGCTTCTCCTCGACCCGGCTCTCGCTCCTCGACCGGGGGTTCGTCTTCGCGATTGCCCACATCCGGGGCAGCCAGACGCTCGGCCGCCGGTGGTACGAGGACGGCAAGCTGCTCACCAAAAAGAACACCTTCACCGACTTCATCGATGCCGCCGAGTACCTCGCCGCCGAGGGCTACGGCGACCGCGCCCGGCTCTACGCCCTCGGCGGCTCGGCCGGCGGCCTGCTCGTGGGCGCGGTGATGAACATGCGGCCCGACCTCTTCGACGGCATCGTGGCGAAGGTCCCCTTCGTGGACGTGATGACGACGATGCTCGACGACTCGGTCCCGCTGACGACGAGCGAGTACGACGAGTGGGGCAACCCGAACGACAAGACCTACTACGACTACATGCTCTCGTACTCGCCCTACGACAACGTGACCGCGCAGGCCTACCCGAACCTCCTCATCACGACGGGCCTGCACGACTCGCAGGTGCAGTACTGGGAGCCGGCGAAGTGGGCCGCCAAGCTCCGCGCGCTCAAGACCGACCAGAACCGGCTCTACCTGCACACAGACATGGGGGCCGGCCACGGCGGGGCCTCGGGCCGCTTCGACCGCTACCGCGAGACCGCCCGCGACTACGCCTTCCTCCTCGACCTCGCCGGGCTGACTGACGCCGATGCGAATGGGTCACGTTGAGGTTCTTGACCACCCCCTGTCCCCCTCCTCGGTGAGGAGGGGGGACGTACCCTGAAGAGACGGTGGTTCATAGCATGGGCGTGCTTCACAACCGGAAGTCCCAAGAGCCTCGCCGTAAGGCGCTGCGCAATGCGGCAACACGAGCCGAGCACACGCTATGGCAGAAGCTCAAGAGCAGCCGGCTTTACGGACGCAAGTTCCGCCGTCAGCACGGCGTCGGTCCCTACATCGTGGACTTCTACTGCCCCACCGAACGACTCGTCATCGAGCTTGACGGGGCCTCTCACGACGACCCGGCCCTGGCTGACTACGACACCCGGCGGCAACGCCACCTCGAAGTGCTCGGTCTTCGCGTCCTCCGATTCGGAAACCGCGAGGTCTTCGAGACACCGGACCTCGTCCTCGCCGCCATCGCCTCGTGTTTCCAGGAAGGGGCGAGCAGAGCCGATGACAACGAGCAAGACGCTCGACCCTAACCTCCCCCTCCTCGGCTGAGGAGGGGGTCGGGGGGTGGTTGACCCGGACCAAGCGCCGCCTCTCCTATGCCGCTTCCGGCTTGAGGCGTTCGAGGTAGTGGCGGCGGAGCTTCGAGACCTTCGGGGCGATCACGGCCTGGCAGTAGGGCTGGCGCGGGTTCTGGCGGAAGTAGTCCTGGTGGTACGCCTCGGCTTCGTAGAAGTCGCCGAGCGGCGACACCTCAGTCACGATGGGGCGGTCGAAAACCTTCTGATCGGTCAGGTCGGCGATGACTTCCTCGGCGGTGCGCTTCTGCTCGTCGTCCTGGTAGAAAATGGCGGAGCGGTACTGGGTGCCGGTGTCGGCCCCCTGGCGGTTGAGGGTCGTCGGGTCGTGCGTGACGAAGAAGACGTAGAGGAGGTCGCGGAAGGAGACCACGTCGGGGTCGAAGTGGACCTGGACGACCTCGGCGTGGCCGGTGCGCCCGCCGCAGACCTCGCGGTAGGACGGGTTCTTGACCTTGCCGCCGGTGTAGCCGGAGACGACGCGCTCGACGCCCTTGAGGGGCTGCATGACGGCTTCGACGCACCAGAAGCAGCCGCCGCCGAGGGTCGCGGTTTGGAGTTCGCTCATCGGGGAAATCGCGGTCGGTGAAAAGGGACGCTGCTACGCCCGACGCGGCGCGAGGCTCCGCCCGGCGCGTCCGCTCCGCTCACGTTTCGGTAACACCGACCCGCCCACCTATGGCATCGCGTCAGCCTCAGCCTCGGTCTCGACGAGCGTGCCGGTGCGCAGCTCCTGCACGACGCGGTCGAGGTCGTAGACGGTGTCGAGGGCTTCGAGCACGGCGCGGGCATCCACCATCACGTTGCGGCCCCGGTCGGCGAAGTAGATGTAGTCGCGGCTGAGGCCCTCGATGGTGCGGTCGAAGTTGAGGCCGACGAGGCGGAGGTCGCGGTCCACGGCGGGCGAGCCGGAGTTGCCGCCGATGGTGTCGGAGGTCGAGACGAAGTTGAGCGGGGTCGAGCGGTCGAGGTCGGGCGGGGCGGGGAGCCAGGCGTCGGGGAGCCGCCACTCGGAGTCCTGGCCGAACGAGGTGTTACGGTCGTACAGCCCGAAGAACGTCGTGTGCGGCGGGGCGACGGTGCCGTTGTAGTCGTACCCGCGCACGACGCCGTCGGTGAAGCGCGGCGAGAAGGTGGCGTCCGGCGGGACGGCGGTGCCGTAGACCGCAAAGCGCGCCTGCCCGAGCCGCCGCGCTGCCTCGGCCTCCTGCTCACTCAGCCCGGCCTCCGCACTCTGGAAGTCGGCGTAGCGCGGGAGGAGCGCGAGCGCGAGCACGACGGCGGGGTCGTCCGCGCTCAGCGTGCCCTCGTCGAGCGCTGTGGCCGTGCTTTCCATGCTCGCCAGCGCTGAGCCTGCGGTGGTCGCCTCGGCCGCAGCCTCGGGCGTCCGGCCGCCGAGGATCGGGCCGGCGACCGAGGGGAGGAAGCGCTGGAGCTGGCGAAGCTGGGCCGCGAGGTAGCGCCGGTCGAGGTCGGGCGGCAGGTCGGCGACGGCTCGCAGCTCGTCGCCGAGCGCGGCGACGGCGTCCTCCGGCGCTCCGGCGTTCTGCATCGCCAGAAGCTGGGCCGCGAGGAGTGCCCGCCGCAGCGTGGACGACGCGTAGCGCGGGTTCGTCAGCCCGGTGAATGCGCCGACCTCGGGCGCGGTCTCGCGCTTCCGCCGCTGCACCTCGGCCATCCGGTCGAGGAGGCCGCCGTACTCGGCCTGGAGCGCCGGGTCCGATCCGATGGCCTCCCGGAACTGCCGCTCGAAGTCGCGGCGGCGCGCCATGATGACCTCGTTCGAGAGCGCGTCCTTCCGGCCGAGGTAGGCCTTCTGCGAGTTGCTCAGGCCGAAGCGCTGGTTGCGGACGGCCTCGTCCTCCCCATGCTCGGCGAGGTAAGCGTCCACCGCGCCGATCCGCCCGCCGAGGAACTCGAGGAGCGCGCCGACCTGCACGTCGCGCCGCCATTCGAGCTGGGCGACCGTGTCGCCGCGGTCCGTCGAGCCGGGGTTGCCGATGACGAAGACGAGGTCGCCGGGGGCGACGCCCTCGGTGCTCCACGGGAAGTAGAAGGCCGACGTGTCGAGCGGCTCGCCGTCGGGACCGTAGACGCGGAGGAACGAGAAGTCGAGCGCGTAGCGGGGGTAGGTGAAGTTGTCGGGGTCGCCGCCGAAGAAGCCGAGCTGCTCCTCGGGCGCGGCGACGAGCCGGAGGTCGTCGTAGCGGCGGAACGTGTAGGCCGAGTAGAGGCCGCCGTTGTAGAGCGAGACGACCTGCACCGTCGTCCCCTCCTCCGCTGCCATCTCCGTCTCCACCGCCTCGATCACGGCGCGGCGGGCCTCGGCGCGCTCGGCGTCGGTCTGGGCATTTTCGAGTGCAGCCTCCACGCGGCCGGTCACGTCGGTGATGGCGACGAGCTGGTCCACGTAGAGACCCTCGACCGGGCGCTCTTCGCTGAGGGACCGGGCGAAGAAGCCGTCGTCGAGGAGCGTCTCGCCGGGCCGGGTGACGTCCACGACGCTGCCGCGCACGCAGTGGTGGTTGGTGGCGACGAGGCCGTCGCGCGAGACGAACGAGGCGGAGCAGCCCGGCAGGCGGAGCGCCGCGAGGCGGGCGCGCTCGAACCACGCGGCGTCGGGGCGGAGGCCGTAGGTCTCGGCGAGATAGTCCACAGGCGGGTTCTCGAAGAGCCACATCTTGCCATTGTCGAGCGGCCCGGCGCGCATCACGTCGAGCTCTTGGGCGGAGGCGGGCGGGGCGAAGGCGGCAAGAGCCAGCGCGGCGAGCAGGGCAGACAGCAGAGAGCGTCGGGGCAGCATGGCAGAGCGTCGGAATGAGAAAAGGGCCACCCGAAGCTACGACCGACGGTGGAGCGCCCCTGACTTCCTATCTTCTGCGTTTAGCAAAGCCGGCCGCTCCCACACCCCCACTCCCCCAACCCCGCGTGCGAAGCACGCCATCGCCATGCCCATCGCCCAGATCCTCTTCCCGACCGACTTCTCCGAGGCCGCCGGGCAGCGCTTCCGCCACGCGCGCGCGCTCGCCGAGCGGCAGGGCGCAACGCTCCACGTCCTGCACGTCGTCGAGGAGAAGGGCGCGGCGGCCCTGGCCCACGGCGAGGACGAGATGGAGTCGTTCCTGGAAATCCACCGCGCCGACGGGGTCCCGACGGAGCCGGCCGTCGCCGCCGCCGAAGCGCCCGGCCCGGCCATCCGCGACTACGCCGCTCAGCACGGCATTGACCTGATCGTGATGGGGCGGCACGGGCAGCGCGGGCTGCGGCGGCTCTTCCTCGGCAGCGTCGCCGAGGAGGTCATCCGCGAGGCCCCCTGCCCGGTCCTCACCGTCCGCCGCAGTGCCGAGACCTTCCCCCTCGGCCCGACGGAATCGGTCCTGGTGCCGCTCGACCTCTCGGCGGCCGGCCAGGGTGCCCTCCCGCTCGCCAAGACGCTCGCCGCCGGCTACGGTGCCCGCCTCCTCCTGCTCCACGTCCTCGAAGACATTGACCTGCCCTCGATCTACGGCGACGACATCGCCAACCCGATCTACGACCTGTTCCCCGAGATCAAGGAGCGCACGCGCGAGGAGATGCGCCGGGTCCTGGCCTCTACCGAGGGACCAGAGGTGGCGGCCGAGGTCCACTTCGCCGAGGGCGAGGCCGCCGAGGCCATCGTAGCCTTCGCCGAGGCGCACGCCGTGGACCTGATCGTGCTGACGCGGACGGGCCGCCACGGGCTGACGCGCTTCCTGATCGGCAGCACGGCCGACGGCGTCGTCCGCACGGCCTCGTGCCCCGTGCTCGTCGTCCCGGTCGAGGAAGAGGGTTCAGGGGACAGTGGACAGTAGATGGTGGTGTCATCCCTCGGGCGAACGCCGTTCGCCCCTACGGTCGCGGTCGCGGTCGGGCGGTAGACCTCGGGCGTGATGACTCACTCCCCTACGGGTGCAACGCGCGACGGCCTCGCTACCTTTGCCGGTTTTCTTTCTTCCGCTCTTCAGAGCGCGAGGTCTGGGTAGTCGGTGATCAGCCCGTCCACGCCGAGCGCCCGGAGCCGCCGCATCTCGTCCGGCTCGTTGACGGTCCACGGGATGACGAGCATCCCCCGCCGGTGCGCCTCCTCGACGACGGCGCGGTCCACGAGGTGGTAGTTCGGGCTGTAGATGTCAGGCACGAAGCCGAGCGCATCGAGCCCGGCGGACAGGCTCTCCGCCGGGCCGGCCTCTCCCCGCTCGACGAGCAGCGCGAGCCGGACCGGGAGCCTGCACCGCTGTGCCTCTTGGAGCGTCCGCACGTCGAACGACTGGAGCGTAAAGCGCTCCGCGATGCCCTCTCCCCCCACGACGTCCCACAGCAGCCGGACGAACTCGGCGGGCGGCGGGTGGAGCCGGCCGTCGCCCTCGGGGGTGGACTTGGTCTCGACGTTGTAGAACACCGGCGGGCGGGCGTGCTCCCGCGCATACGCTTCGGCGAGGCGGACCACGTCGCGCAGGCGCGGCTTCGCAGCGGCCTGTGCCTCCTGGCGGGGAAACAGCGGATGCCCTCGGCGGCCACAGTCGAACCGGGCGACCTCGGCGTAGGGCATCCCGTAGATCGCAAGGTCAGCCTCCTCGTCGGGCTGCACCGGCGTGCCGTCGGGGTGGGAGCAGAACGTGCTCGACACGAAGGGGTCGTGCGAGACCACGACCTCGCCGTCGGCCGAGACGACGGTGTCGAGCTCGAGCGTGGTCACGCCGAGGTCGAGGGCGCGGCGGAAGGCCGGGAGCGTGTTCTCCGGGGCGAGGCCGCGCGCGCCGCGGTGCCCCTGCACGTCGAAGCCGGACGGGGTTTTCGGAGTGGAGGAAATGGGAGGAGTGGAGGGAGTGGAAGGAAGAGAGCGTGAATGGCCTTCACGCTAAAACTGGATCAGGAGGCGGAGGGCGGGCGGGGGCGGCGCGTCGTCTTCGCCGCGCAGGAAGGCCGGGGTGAGGAGATCGCCGAGCGCGTGGACGCCGAGCGCGATCCCGGCCCCCACCGCCGCCCCCACCGCGACGTCGCTCGGGTAGTGGACGCCGAGCCACGAGCGGCTGACCGATACCGCCGCCGCCCACCCGAACGCCGGCGCGACGACGTACCACTCAGCATACGACAGGCTGACGGAGGTGGCGAGCGCGAACGACACGGCCGCGTGGCCCGAGGGGAACGAGTAGGGGTCGAAGGTGGTCGGGTGCCCCCGCGCGCGCGGCGTGATGTCCGAGAGCGAGGCGTAGGGCCGAGGCCGCCTGACCGTGTTCTTGAGCGCGAACACCGTCGCTACCGTCCCGACCTCGGTGAGCGTCATCAGGTAGGCCGGCTGGTAGTCGTCGCCGCCGAAGGCGAGGACGCCGAGCCAGTGCGCCGGGGCCGCGCCGACGAAGGCTTTCTGCGAGATCCAGTTCGCGCTTCGCATCGCCGCGACGAAGGCCGGGGCCTCGACGTCGTAGACCGCGTGGAGGAGGCGGATGTCGCGCGTGCTCGGCGGGTCCTCCGCCACGACGGTCGTGTCGATGGGGGCGTCCTGGCCTCGTACCGACACGACCGACACGGCGGGCAGCAGCAGGGCGAGGAGCAGGAGGCGAGACGGCACGGCGGCGAGGGCGGGAGGTGGGGCTGCAAGCTAGCGCCGGGCGCACAAAAAAGCAGCGCCGCCGAGGGTATCGGCGGCGCTGCACGGTCTGGCAAGCGGGACGCCAGCTACGCGCCGAAGACCTCGGCCACGCCGTTCGTCTGCTCCTCGCCCATCTCGGCGGCCTCGTCGAAGTCGCCGTCCTCCTGCGCGCCGGACGGGACCATGCCGAGGGTCTTGCGGACCCGCTCGGTGACCTCGGCGCGGGCGTCGTCGTTCTCGCGGAGCCACTGCTTGGCCGCGTCGCGGCCCTGCCCGATCTTGTCCTCGCCGTAGCTGTACCACGAGCCGGATTTGGTGATGATGTCCTCGTCGACGGCCATGTCGACGAGCTCGCCGAGCGACGAGATGCCCTCGCCGTAGATGATGTCGAACTCGGCCTGGCGGAACGGCGGGGCGACCTTGTTCTTGACCACCTTCACGCGCGTCCGGTTGCCGACGATCTCGGTCCCGTCCTTGACCGCGCCGATGCGCCGGATGTCCATGCGCACCGAGGCGTAGAACTTCAGCGCCCGCCCGCCCGAGGTCGTCTCCGGGCTCCCCCACGTGACGCCGATCTTCTCGCGGATCTGGTTGATGAAGACGAGCGAGGTCTTCGTCCGGTTGATCGAGCCGGTGAGCTTGCGCAGCGCCTGGCTCATCAGGCGGGCCTGGAG
>JBBSMV010000012.1:0-21432 GCA_038232975.1 Rhodothermales bacterium | reverse complement strand
GGTGCGGACCCAGATCACGGGGCTGCGTGAGCACGTCGCGGAGATCGTGCGGTCGCTCTCGGCAGAGGAGCTACAATCGCTGACTGGGTATGGTTACATTCTCGCCGCCACGCATGGGCTACAATCCTAGCGAACTGGTATTAGGTTCCGTCGCGTGCCGAGGGTGCTACGAGAAGCGGTAGCTGCGGAACGTCCGCGCGAACTCCTGCACGAGCACCTTGAGCACGGCAGCGGCGGGGACCGCCAGGAGGAGCCCGAGGATACCGAATACCTCGCCCGCCACGAGGAGCACAAGCAAGATCACGAGCGGGTGCAGCTCCACGTTCCGCGACAGCAGCAGCGGCTGCGAGCCGACATTGTCGATCATCTGGATGACGGCGAACGCCACGACGATCGGGACGGCCTGGCCGAACGAGCCGGTCGTCGCGGCCGAGACGGCGACGGCGACAGCCCCGCCGATGAGCGGGCCGAGAAACGGGATCAGGTTCGCCAGCCCGGCGACGGTGCCGATGATGAAGTAGTACTCCACGCCGATCAGCCAGAGCGCGAACGTCGCCAGGAGGCCGACGATCCCGGCAGCGAGAAGCTGGCCGCGCAGGTAGCCGCCGAGCTGGGCGTCGGCCCGGCGGAGCGCGCTGAGGGTGAACTCGAAGTAGCGGTTCGGGACGAGGCCGATGAAGGCCGTGCGGAAGCGCCGCCCGTCGCGCAGCAGGAAGAACGCGATCACCGGGACGACCACCATCTGCACGGCCAGCCCGAGCACGCCCGGCACGAAGCCCACCACGTCGCCGAGGTGGCGCCCGGCGAGCTCGGCGGCCCAGCCCTGGAGGTCCGGCTGGCCGATCCCAAGCGGCGCGACCCACCGGCCCACCTGCCGCTCGATCTCTTCCACGAAGCTCATCGCCGCCGCTGGGTCGATTCCCTCTTGCAGCGCGCCGAGCTGGGCGGCGAGCGATGGGAACAGCAACGCCAGCGGCACGCCCAGCCCGACGACGACGCCCAGGAACACGACCGCCGAGGCCGCCCCCCGCCCCAGCCCGCGGGCTTCGAGCCACCCCGCGAGCGGGTCCAGCAGGTACGCCAGGAGCGCGCCGAGCACGAGCATCTGCACCACCCCGGCGGCCGGCGCGAGCAGCCAGAGCGCGAGCGCGAGCGCCCCGACGAGCAGGAAGACCTTAGCCCACCGTGGCATCGCCGCCTCCGTCGCAGGGTTCCACTTCGTGGTAGGGTTCCACCTCGGGCGCGCCCGTCCGCGCCTGGAGGCGCTCGAGCTGGCCGTCGGCGTGGACGAGGCGCGCGCCGAGGTTCCGGGCCAGCGGCAGCAGCAGCTTCACCCCGAGCCGGGGGGCGCGCTTGACGAGGTCGTAGAGCTCGGGCTGGAAGAGGCCGTAGAGCACCGCCGGGGCCGTCGCCACGGCCCGGGCCGAGCGCGGGGTCTCGTTCAGCAGCGCGATCTCGCCGAAGAAGTCGCCCTCGCCCAGCGCGGCCAGCAGCCGGTTCGTCGGCTCGTGCGTGATGGCGACGGTGCCCTCCTCGATGACGTACATCCCGACGCCCGGATCGTCCTGCCGGAAGATCACCTCGCCGGCCTGGTACTGCCGGCGGTAGAGGATTTTGCGGACCTCGGCCAGCTCGCGGCGGTCCAGCTCGGCGAACATCGGGACCCGGCGCAGCAGCGCGAGCGTCCCGGCGAGCGGCTTCGGGCGGAAGATGTTGTCCCAGAGGCTGTCCATTGCAGAAACGCTTTGCGTGATTCGTGCTGCGTGATTCGTGAATCTGATCCTCAGCGTTGAAGTGGGGTTCACGAATCACGTTTCACGAATCACGTTTCACGAATCACGAGCCGCCGTCCGGGGCAGCGTGACGACGAACGTCGTCCCCTCTCCCTCCTCGGTCTCGACGCCCATCGTCCCGCCGTGCCCACGCGTGACGATCTCGTAGGAAAGCGAAAGCCCCAGGCCCGTCCCCGCGCCGACGGGCTTGGTGGTGAAGAACGGCTCGAAGATGCGCGCCCGCACCGCCTCGGGCATCCCGCCCCCGTTGTCGGCCACCCGAATCTCGACCTCGTCCTCCTGTGCCTTCGTCTGCAGGCCGACGACCGGCTTGAACGTCTCGTCGGTCTCGGCCTTTTCGTGCGTCGCGTAGAAGGCGTTGCTGAGCAGGTTGATGAGCACGCGCCCGATCTCCTGCGGTACGACCTCGACGCGCCCCACCGCCGGATCGAGATCGAGATCGAGCGCGGCGTTGAAGCGTGTCTCGGCGGCGCGCATCCCGTGGTAGGCAAGGCCTACGTACTGCTCCACGAGCGCGTTGAGGTCAGTCGGCTGGCGCTGGTCGTCGTTGCTGCGCGCGTGCAGCAGCATGGCGCGGACGGTCGCGTCGGCGCGCTTCCCGTGCTCGGCGATCTTGCTCGCGTTGAGCGCGATGTCGTCGAGGAGGTCGCCGGTCTCGTCGAGGGCCTCGCCGGCCGGTCGGTCGCGGTGCTCGCCAAGCTCCTCGCGCAGCTCGCGGACGAGGTCCACCAGAAGCTGGGCGAAGTTGTTGACGAAGTTGAGCGGGTTCTTGATCTCGTGGGCGATCCCGGCGGTGAGCTGGCCGAGCGAGGCCATCCGCCGGGCCTGCACGAGCTGGTCCTGCGCCGTGCGGAGGCTGTCGCGCGCCGTCGCCGCCTCCGCTTCCAGCGCCTCGACCTCCCCGCGCAGCCGGACCGCCTCCGCCGCCTGCCGCCGCCCCCACCACCACAGCCACGCCGCGAGCGCGAGGACGGCGACGCGGAAGATGAGGAGCAGCGGGTCCATTGGTCAGAGGGCAGAAGGCAGAGGACAGAAAGCAGAGAACGGTGGAACAGAGCGTGACGGTCTCGTTAACTTGATCGGTTTTCTTCCATTCCCCCCTCTCTCATCCCTCAGCGGCCTCGTCGAGGGTGCGGCGGAGCGACCGGGCAATGGGCTGCGACACGACCGTGAAGCGCACCACCCACCCGTCGCCGGACGGCTCCAGCACCTTGGCGTAGGCGTCGTCGAAGGGGCCGTCGGCGGCGTCCGGCGTGGGGAGCTGGAGCTTGAGGTCGGCGAACGGTTCGAGGGGATAATCAGTGCGGAGGAGGCCGCCCGAGGGCGAGAGCGCGGTGAAGTCAGCGTCCACGGGGTCGCCGCCGAGCTGCTTGCCGTCGAGGAGGTGGAAGCGCACCGGCAGCGGGCGCGGGAGCGCCTGGAGCGCCCGGTCCTCGGCCGGCACGCGCAGGTCGAACGGCCCGCCGATCCCCGCCACGTCGAAGAGCGGGATCGGGGCCGAGAAGCCCTTGGCCGCCAGCTCCATCGTCCGCCGGACCTCGACGTCGTCGCCGGCCTCGGCGAGGGTGGCGGCCGAGATCAGGATTTGCCCGCCAACCGTCGCCGACTCGATCCGGCCGGTCAGGTTGACCGGGCTGCCGACGACGCCGTACTTCATGCGCTTCTCCGAGCCGATGTTGCCGACGACCACCTCGCCGGTGTTGACCCCGATCCCCATCTGGAGCGGCGGCAGGCCGAGCGCCTCGACCTGCTCGTTGACGCCGGCCATCGCCTGCTGCATCGCCACGGCGCAGGCGACGGCGCGCCGGGCGTGGTCGGCGCGCTCGACCGGCGCGCCGAAGAGCACCAGGATGCCGTCGCCGAGGACCTCATCGATGGTCCCGCCGTAGGTGCCGATCACGTCGGTCATCGCGCCGAGGTGGACGTTGAGCACGTCGAGCACGCGCTCCGGGGCGAGGCGCTCGCTCATGGTCGAGAAGCCGCGCAGGTCGGCCATCATGATGGTCACGCGCCGCCGCTCGCCGCCGGGCCGGGTCGCCTCGGGGCCGGCCAGGAGCGTCTCGGCGACCTCGTCGGAGAGGTAGCGCCCAACGGTCTGGCGCGCGTGGGCCGCCTGCTTCTGGTCGCGCACCCGGTCGAGCGCCTTGTCAATGGTGACCTCGAGGTCGTCGAGGTCAATGGGCTTGGTGAGAAAGTCGAAGGCCCCCCGGTTCATCGCCGTGCGGATGTTCACCATGTCGCCGTTGGCGGTGACGACGACGGCCCCGAAGACGTCGGTGTCGCGCCGGAGCCGGGTCAGCTCGGCCAGCAGCGTCAGCCCGTCCATCCGGGGCATGTTGATGTCGGTCAGCACGAGGTCCACGTCGTGCTCGCGGAGGTGGTCGAGGGCCTCCTCGCCGTCGCCGGCGAAGAGGAACTCGAGCTCGCCCCGGCGGATGCGGCGGCGGAACTTCTGCTGGATGACGGTGGCGAGGTCCGACTCGTCGTCGGCGACGAGAATGCGGGCGACCTCTACCTCGGCGACCGGGGCGTTGCCGGCCGGAGCGTCGGCGGCCGCAGGCGGGGCCGGGGCGGGGCGGGCGGTGCTCATAGACTCTGGGCTTTGGTGGCGACGCGGCCGGGGGCGCTCGGTATCGGCTCGGCCTCGCCGAGGTCGAGCGTCAGCCCCTCGAAGGCCACGGTGCAGGCGGTCCCGTGGGGGGCGAGCGCCGCTCGCGCCTCGTCCTGCACACGGTCGAGCGCCTCATCGGTGCGGTCGGGGTCGTGGTGGAAGAGGACCAGGTGCCCGACCTCCGCGTCGGCGGCCAGCCGGACGGCTTCGCCGACGCTGCTGTGCCCCCAGCCGCGCCGCTCCTCGATCTCGCCGTCGAGGTACTGCGCGTCGTGGCAGAGTACGTCGGCCCCCCGGCAGAAGGCGACGATCTCGGCGCGCGGGACGTAGCTCTCACTGCCTAGTTCGTTGTCGGGTATGAAGACGAAGCTGCGCTCCTCGTGCTCGATCCGGTAGCCAAAGGCCCCGCCGGGGTGGTTGACGGCCTGGCGCGCGACCGCCAGGCCGTGCTGCCGCAGGAACGCCGTCGGGTGCTCGCGGACGCGCCGCGCCGCGCACGGCAGATCGTCCGACTGCAGCGGATAGTGGACCCCGTCGAGGAGAAACAGCGGCGACCACCCCGCCGCGTCGTAGTCGAGCAGGTGGACCGTCCGGCCGGGTTCGTAGAGCGGCGCGAAGAACGGGAAGCCGATGAGGTGGTCGGCGTGGAGGTGGCTCAGGAGGACGAACACGTCGTCGGGCGTGCCGAGGAGGGCGTGGCCGAGCGGGCGGATGCCGGTCCCCCCGTCGAGCGCGAGGACGCGCCCCTCGAAGGCGACGGCGACCGAGGTGGTGTGGCCGCCGTAGCGGGCGAAGGCGGCCCCCGGCGCGGGCGTGGACCCGCGGACGCCGTAGAAGGTGACGGTCATCGGGGCACGGGGATCAGGGGCGCGGCCGGCGGCGGAGCCGTCTGCGGGGCGGCCGTCGCGGCGGGCACCGGCTCCTGGCCGATCACGTCGGCGGCGATGAGGTAGTAGGTCCCGATGAAGAGCAGCACGCCGGTCACGATGCTGACCATGAAGACCGTGTACGAGGCGCGGAGGAGCCGGAACTTGGTCGTCAGCACGCTGCCGAGGCCGTAGAGGTCGCGGATCATGTTGCGGTAGAGCCGGTCGCCGTCGCGCATCAGCTCAGTCATGCCCTCCTCGAAGGCGTCGCGCGTCATGTTGGCGTAGTGGCCGAAGAAGAGGATGTTGGCGCGGTTGGCGCGGACCTGCTCGAGCGTGACCGGGCTGTCGTCGACGCGGGGCCGGGCCGAGCGGATGGCGAAGACCATCGAGATCAGGCAGCCGATCATCAGCACCGAGGTCGGCACCAGGAGCCACGGGTTCGAGTCGATCTTGGGCGAGATCGCGCCGAGGAGGATCGGCAGGATCAGGCCGTTGATCGAGATCATGATGTTGGCCTTCGTGTCGGCGAGCGAGGTGAGGTCCATGTGGACGCGGTAGGCGGTGCGGAACATGGTCTCGACGCCGCGCTTGGTGCCGAAGGTGTCGTCCACCGCGCCCTTCTGCTTCGCCTTCCTGGCTTTCTTCTCGGCCTTCTTCTCGGCCTTTTTCTCCGCTTTGCGCGCCGCCCGCGCCTCCTCGACGGCCTCGGCCGTGGCTTGGGCGACGGCCGCTACGTCAGGCGGCTCCAGCACCTCGGGTTCGGGGTGCCCGGCAGCGGGTGCGTCGTCGGCGTCGGCACGGTGCTCGGTAGCCATGCGAGGTCAGCTCAGTGGGAGGATCGGGTAGAATATCGGCACGTTGGCGGGTTAGTAAACCCGGACGCGGTGTGGGCATTGCCTTGAGCCGGGATTTGCACCCCGCCGGCCCTGCTCCAACCCTCCCCTCTCCCTTCACAACACGATCTCCCCGTCGTCGCCGAGCGTATCGTTGGCGCGAGCGCAGTGCTCAAGGACGGACAACAGGAGCTCGAACCAGAAGTGCGTGCTTACCGATACACGTCGCGCCGGTGCGCCACCTTCACCACGAGCGCCTCGTCCTCGATCGTGTAGACGATCCGGTACATGCCTTGCCGAAGGCGGTACGACTCCCGGCCGGAGAGCTTCGCGCAACCGGGCGGGCGCGGGTCCGCCGCCAGCGCCGCGATGCGCTTGACTACGCGTTGCCGGTCTTTTTTCTGACTGATCGCCCGAATCTCCTTCGCCGCGCTCCGCTTGAGCTCGGTCCGGTACACCATCAGATAGCCCCACTCTCCCGCAGCTCCTGCACGAAGGCCTCGAAGGAAACGGTAGGCTCAGCCTCTCGCTCATCGAGCGCCGCGAGGTCCTCAGCGTCCTCGGCGAGCAACGTGCGAACGGCTTCGTCCACCACGTCGGACAGGGAATGCTCGGTGGCGGCGGCCTTGAGCCGGAGGGCCTCGTGGAGGTCGGGGTCGAAGTAGACGGTTGAGCGCTTGGACTTCGTAGCAGACATGATCGCAGAATGATGTTATGGCGTCATAACGTCAGGCAGAAGTGCTCTGTTTCGAACCCTACAGGCACGCCTCGTGTACGCTATTTCCGGACTATAGGACGATCTCCACGTCGCCGCCGAGGGCGTCGTTGGCGAGGGCGCGGTGCTCGGGGACGGCCTCGGCCAGCGGGAGCTCGAACCAGAAGCGCGTGCCGCGCCCGGCGGTGCTCTCGACGTGGACGGCCTCGCCGTGGGCCTGGAGAATCTGCTTGACGATCGAGAGGCCGAGGCCGGTGCCGCCCTCCTTGCGGCTGCGCGCCGTGTCGACGCGGTAGAAGCGCTCGAAGATGCGGTCGAGGTGCTCCTCGGGGATGCCGCGCCCGGTGTCGACGACCTCGAGGCGGACCTTGTCGCGGTGGCGGCGCATGCGGCACGTGACGCTGCCCGCGTCGGTGTAGGAGACCGCGTTGTCGATGAGGTTGGTGAGCACCTGGCGGAGGCGGCTGCGGTCGGCCCACACCTCGGCCGGGCGGTTGTCGAAGGCGAGGGCGAGGCCCTTGTCCTCGGCCTTCGGCTCGAGCATCTCGCCGACCTCCTCGATGAGGCTCTGGAGGTCGAACACCTCGGGGCGGATCAGGTCCTCGCGGTACTCGAGCTTGGCGATCTCGATGAGGTCGGAGAAGAGGTTGTTGAGGCGCTGGAGGTTGAGCAGCCCTTTGGCGGCGTACTTGTGGCGCTGCTCGGCCGGGAGGTCGGCGTCGAGGGCCTCGAGGTAGCCGCCGACGGCGAAGATGGGGTTCTTGACCTCGTGGCTGACGTTGCCGATGAACTCGTTCTGGATGCGGGCCACGCGCTGGAGCTCGTAGATGTCCTGGCGGAAGCGCTCGGCCATCGAGTTGAGGCTGCCGGCGAGGTCCTGGACCTCGGCGGCGCGCGTGCGGACGACGATCTCGCGGTCGAGGTCGCCCTCGACGATGCGGCGGGCGTTGCGCGAGATCGCGCCGAGCGGGCGGGTCCCCTGGAGGGCTGCGATCCACGCGCCGATGAGCGCGAGCGCGAGCGCGAGCGACAGCCCGATGATGAGCGTCGCCTGCATCTTCTGCACGACCGTCAGCAGCGGCGGGGCCGGCTGCCCGAGGCGGACGACGTAGCCCGAGACCGGGCTGTAGTGGGCGACGTAGAGCGTCGGCCCGCCGCCCTCGTCGTCGGTGCGCTCGTCGTAGCCGAAGCCGGTGCGGAGGGCCTGCTCCACCTCGGGCTGGTCGAGGAAGGTCCGGTCGGTGAGGATGCGGCCGTCGGCCATCTCCCACACCACGGAGTCCGCCGTGGCGACGCCGATCCGGTAGGGCGTGACCGTGCTGGTGCGCCGGACGGTCTCGACGAGCGCCTCGTGGTCCTCGGCCGTCTCGAGCTGGGCCGCCACGGTGCGGGCCTGGACGCGGAGCGTCTCGCGGGCGGCGTCCTGGACTTGCCCGCGCAGCACGATGAACGCGTAGAGCCCGACGACCGCCACGGCCGTGCCGACGAAGAGCGCGAACGTCAGCATCATCCACGTCTGCGTCGAGGCGCGGCGCGGGAGGAGGAGGCTCTGGAGGTCGCTTAGACGGTTGGCCACAGCCTCGGGCGTTTCGCTCTGGAGAGTCGACGGCGTCGGGAATGGGGAGCGTGGGGAGAATGGAGGGAAGGGGGGGACGGCTGATCTCCGACCCTCGCCCCCTCCCTCCTCTGCCCCCCACGCCCTCTATACTTCTTCCTCCTCCGGCTCCTCCTCGACGAAGCGGTAGCCGACGCCGCGGACGGTCTGGATGTGCCGGGCGAAGTCGCCGAGCTTCTCGCGGAGGTTCTTGATGTGGGCGTCGACGGTGCGCTCGGTGACCATCATGGCGTCCTTCCAGATGGTCTCGAGGAGCTGCTGCCGGGTGAAGGCCTTGCGCGGGTGGCGGACGAGGTAGCGCAGCAGCTCGAACTCGGTCAGCGTCAGGCCGAGGTCCTCGCCGCCGAGGGTCGCGCGGTACTCGTCCTCGTAGATCATCAGGTCGTGGACCGTGAGGATGTGGCTCTCCTCGGTCCCGGAGCGGCGGAGCACGGCGCGCGCGTTGGCGAGGACGACCTGCGGACTGACGGGCTTGGTGAGGTAGGCGTCGCCGCCGGCCATCAGGCCCTCGATCTGGTCCTCCTCCTCGACCTTTGCCGTGAGGAAGAGGATCGGGATCATCTCGGTCTCGACGCGGCCGCGCAGCCGGCGCGCCACCTCGAAGCCGTCGAGGCCGGGGAGCATCACGTCGAGCACGACGAGGTCCACGTCCGGGGTCATCTGGTCGAGGGCGGCCTCGCCGTCGTGCGCCGTGAGCACGTTGAAGCCCTCCTGGCGCAGGAAGTGGCTGATGATCTCGACGACGTCTTCCTCGTCGTCGACGACGAGGATGGTGATCTCGGAGGGCGTGAGTGTAGCCATGGCAGTGCAGAGGTGGAGTGATCGGGCAGAGGCTGAAATAATACGCCGCCGCCGGCTTCCCGTTCACCTAAAAAGCACGAGGGCAGGACGTAGCTCGAAATCCTGCTAAATGCCTGGTTCCGCTGGGCTGCGCCGCTCACCGCACCACACGGACCTCGACGCGCTCGGCCGCGCCTCGGTCCTGCCCGAGCGCCTCGGCCGCCGCCTCGGACAGCTCGACGAGGAAGCCCTCGCTGACCGGCCCCCGGTCGTTGACGCGCACGAGCACGCTGCGGCCCCGCGCCGGGAGCGTGACGTGGAGCACGGTCCCGAACGGCAGCGTCCGGTGGCTCGCCGTCAGCGCCGCCGGGTCATAGGGCTCGCCGCTGATCGTCTCGCGGCCCCGGTACGAGTCCGGGTAGACGAGCGCGAGGCCGGCCTCGTCGGGCGGCGGCAGGGGCGCGGGCGTGCGGTAATACTGCGCGGCGGAGTCCGGGAGCGCGAGGACGGTGCCCGCCGGGATCGGGGCCGTCGTCAGCGTGTTGAGGGCGAGGAGCGCCGCGACGCTCGTGCCGTAGCGGGCGGCGACGGCGTAGAGCGTCTCGCCCGCGCGCGTGACGTGGACCTGGTCGTCGGGGACCGTGCTGCGGGTCAGGTCGTAGGGCGCGTTCGGCACGGCGACCGGGGCCGGAGCGGCAGGCGGCGCGGGCTCGCCCGCGACGACGAGCTCCTGCCCGACCGAGAGCAGGTCGCCCTCGAGCCCGTTGCGCGCGCGCAGCGCCTCGACCGTCAGCCCGTAGCGCCGGGAGATCATGAACAGGGTCTCACCCGGCTGGACGACGTGGATCGCCGCGCCGGACGCGCCGGGCGGCGGCGCGATGACCTGCCCGCTCGTGCCCGCGCCGATGCGGACGCGCGAGACCGAGGCCGGCGGCGGCGGCGGCGGCGGCGGCCCTGCCGGGATCGGCTCCGGCGGGACGAGCACGACCTCCCGCTGCGCCGGGGCTGGGTCTAGATCGAATGGCTGCCCGTCGCCGAGCAACTCGTACTCCTCCGGCTCACCAGGATCGTCCGGCGGCGGGGCCTCGTCTTCCCACCCGACCCGAGCCTGCTCCGGCGTGACGAGGAGCTGCTGCCCGATGCTGAGGATGTTCGACGTCAGCCCGTTGTAGGCCTTGAGCTGGTCCACGCTCAGCCCGTGCGCCTGGGCGATCTTGAAGAGCGTGTCGCCGCGCTGGACGACGTAGACCGGCGCGGGCTGCGCCGCTGCCGTCACGGGAGCGAGCAGGAAAGCTCCGGCGAGGGCAAGACGGCGGAACAGAGTCAGCATCGTCGGAGACGTCATTCGTCGTCGAAGGGTTCGTCGTCGAAGCCGATGCCCTGGGCTTCGAGCAGGGCGCTCTGAAGCTCGGCGCGGGCGTGGAGGTCGGCGGCCCGCTCGGCCTCGGCGATACCGGCGCGGTAGGTGCGGAGCGCGTCGTCGGGACACCCCAGCGTTTGGTAGAGCTTGCCGAGGTGGTAGTAGGTCCCGACGTAGCCGGGGTGGTCGGCGACCAGGGCCTCGAAATACCCGAGCGCCGCCTTTGTTTCACCCCGCCCGAGGTGCTCCCGGGCGAGCGCGAAGCGGACGAACGGGTCGTCGGGGTCCTCGCGGTAGAACGTCAGAAGTTGATCGAGGCGGCTCATCGGTTGGGAATGGGGGGCGTAGAAGGAATGGAGGGAGTGGGGGGAAGATCTCAGGATTCACCGCCGGGCCACTCTTCCGCTCTTCCCCGCTTCCGCTCGTATCACCATCCTCCTCCGGCCCCGCCGCCGCCGAAGCCTCCGCCGCCGAAGCCTCCGAAGCTGCCCCCCCCGAATCCTCCTCCGCCCAAGCCGCCGCCGAAGCCGCCGCTGCTCCGGCCGCCGCCGAAGCTGCCGGGGAAGATGATCACCGGCGGCATCCCGGAGCGCCGCCGCCGCTGCCCGCCGCGCCCGCCGGACTCGTCGTGGCGGGCCGAGAGGAACGCGATCACGATGATGGCGAGGACGACGATGAGCGCGAACGGGACCCCGTCGCCGGGAGCCTCGACCGGCTCGGCGGTGTATTCGCCGGCGGCGGCGGCCATGAGCGCGTCGACGGCCTGCGCGATGCCGGCGTAGAACTGCCCCTGCCGGAAGCTCGGCACGACGATCCGGCGGACGATCCGCCCGGCCACCGCGTCGGGGATCGCGCCTTCGAGGCCGAAGCCCGTGGCGATGAACACCTCGCGGTCGCTCGTCGAGACGAGGAAGACGACGCCGTTGTCCGTCGCCCCCTGCCCGACGCCCCACGCCTGCCCCAGCTCGGTGGCGAACTCCGCCGGGTCGGCCCCGCCGAGGCTCGGCAGGATGACGACGACGATCTGGTTCGAGGTCGAGTCGTCGAAGGCGATGAGGCGGGCGTTGAGCGCCTGGCGCTCGGCGGGCGAGAGGAGGTTCGCCCGGTCAATCACGAGGCCCTCCGAGGGCGCGGGGCGCGGCGGGATGCGCTGCGCCGCCGCCTCGCCCGCAGACCACGCCACGAGCACGAGCGCGAGGAACCAGAGGCGAAAACGCATAAGCGGAGACCCGTAGGGGCGCGGCACGCCGCGCCCTGCCGGAGGACAAGAGGCCTAGCTCTCGAAGTCTACCGTCGGCGCGCGCTCGGCCCCGGCCTCGGCCTCGAAGGGCACGCGCTGGTCGAACCCGAAGAGGCCTGCCCAGACCGTCGTCGGGAACGAGCGGATCCGGCGGTTGAAGTCGGTGGCGACCTCGTTGTAGCGGCGACGCTCGGTGGCGATCCGGTTCTCGGTGCCCTCGAGCTGGTCCTGGAGTGAGAGGAAGTTCACGGTGGCGCTCAGCTCGGGATAGTCCTCGCGGACGGCGTTGATGAGCGCGCCCGTCGCCGCGCCGAGCTGCGACTGCGCCTCGGAGAAGCGCTGGAGAGCCGCCGGATCGTCGAGGTCGTCGGCCGAGAGGTTGATGTTGACGGCGCGGGTACGGGCCTCGACGACGTCCTGGAGGGTGCCGCGCTCGAAGTTGGCCGCGCCTTCGACCGTGCTGACGAGGTTCGGGATGAGGTCGGCGCGGCGCTGGTACTGGCTCTGGAGGTTGGCCCACTGCTCGTTGACGGCCTCGTCGGCCCCGACGAGCGTGTTGTAGGAGCCGCACCCGGAGCAGCCGACAAAGCCGACTACGAGCACGACGACGAGAAGGATGATGGCCCCGGTGCTTCGCATGACGCTGGAGATTGGTCGAGAGAGAATGGAGGCAGCGCCCGGAGGCGACCGCCGCCGCAACATACTCCCAAGCTCGCCTTCGGTGCCGGCCGCCCGGGCGAGCTTACCTTTTCTTCCCGTTTCCTCCTCTCCCTGGTTCGCCATGCGCCTTCTCGTTGCTCTTTTTCTCGTCCTGACTCTGTCCGCTTCCGAGACCCTCGCCCAGCGCCTCCCGCTCGACCGGGGGACGCTCCAGCTCGGCGGCGCGGTCGGCTACGCCCGCCTCGGCGGTGCCCTCCACGAAGACCTCGACAGCAGCCGCAACGGGGCCATCGTGATCGAGCCGAAGGTCGGGTTCTTTCTGTTCGACCGCTTCGCCGTCGGGACCACGCTCGCCTACGAGAGCACGGCGAGCGACGCGGCCTCGTCCTCGATCCTCACGGTCGGGCCGACGCTGAGCTACTATCCTCTGGCGATGCCCCGCCCCATTTACCCCTTCGTCACGGCGCTCGTGGGCTACTCCCACGCGAGCACGGACTTCGCGGTGCGCGAGGATTTGGAGCAGGCGGCGTTCGAGTTCCGGGCGTCCGGGGTCGCGCTCGGGGCCGGCGGCGGGGTCGTGGTCATGGTCACGCCGCGCCTCGGGGTGACCGGCGAGGGGTTCTACCAGACGGCGCTCTACGGCTCCGACGCCGGCCTGGACACCCCGACGGCGGACCGCTTCGGCCTCCGCCTCGGCGCGCTGTTCTTCCTGTTCTAGGCCGTGCAAAAGGTGTTACATCGCTCCGGCGGGCGGCCCGGCCAGGGGAAGGCTTTCCTTGCGGGTGATCAGGTAGTAGCCGAGGAAGCCGGCGGCGGCACCGAGGACCACGAGGCCGAACGCCGCCGCCGACAGGTCCTCTGAGTCGCCGAGGCCGAGGAGGGTCAGCAGCACGAGGCCCAGCCCGATCCCGCCGAGGACGAGGCCCCACTTCAGCCCCGAGAGCGTCCGCATCCGGGACTCGGCGGCGAGCACGGCGGCGTAGTCCGCCCCGAAGACGCCGCGCTCGATCATGAGCCGGCGCGTCTGCGCCCGCGAGACGATGAGCGTGATGAAGGTGGCCGCAATCGCAGCAAAGAGGAAAATCGGGACGAGGATGTCTTCCATGGGGGAGCCGGTCAGGTGGTCGGATGCCTACCGGACCGGGTGCTCCGTCGCAGGGTTGCAGGGCGGGCCGTTTCCCCTTGCAACCTTTTGCACCGCCTCCCGGTCTGCCGGATATGAGCGGCGCGCCCCATCACGACGAGCCCCATCACGACGGGTCCCGGCACGACGAGTCCTGGCTGATCGAGCGCGTCCTCGCAGGTGACATCGGCGCGTTCCGCGACCTCGTCGAGCGCTACCAGCGGCTCGTCGCCCACGTCGTCTCCGGCATCGTGCCCGCCGCCGACGCCGACGACGTCTGCCAGGAGGTCTTCGTCAAGGTCTACCGGCACCTCGACACCTTCCGCCGCGACGCGAAGCTCTCGACGTGGATCGCCCGGATCGCCCGGAACACGGCGCTCCACCACCTCGAAAAACGCCGGCCTGACCTCCTCGGCGACCTCGACCCGGACCCCGAACGCGATCCACTCGAAGGCCTCGCCGCCGGGGACCTCCTGCCGGACGAGCGCGCCGAGCGCTCCGACACCCACGCCTGCCTCCACGCCGCGCTGGCCCGCCTGCCCGTCCACTACCGCACGGTCCTGACCCTCTTCCACCTCGGCGAGCTGAGCTACGACGAGATCGTGGCGGTCACCGACCTCCCGCTCGGAACAGTCAAAAGCTATCTCCACCGCGCGCGCCGCTTGCTCAAAGACGCTCTCCTCGCCGCCGACCCCGGTCTCCACGCCGACCTTCAGCCATGACGACGCCGAACCACCGGTCCCGCCCGACGGACGAGGAGATGCAGGCGTATCTCGACGGCGACCCCGCGCTCGACCGCGCCGCGTTCGAGCGCCGCCTCGAGGCCGCTCCCGAGGCACGACGCGACCTCGCCGCCTACCGGAAGCTCTACGAGGCGCTTGCCACGGAGCCGGCCTTCGCCCTTGCTGATTTCCCGGAGCGGGTGATTCGGCGGGTCGTGGACGAGGCTCGTGCCGAGGTCCGCGCCGCTTCCGCCGCGCGGGTGAGGACGCCGTGGCTGGAGTACGCCCTGCTCGCGCTCGTCGTCGTGACGGCCGGCGTGGGCGGGTTCCTGCTGCGGGACCGGCTCGCCGCGTCGCTCCCCGGCTTCGCCTGGCTGAGCGACCACCTCGCGTGGATCGGCCTCGGCGCGGCCGTGCTGCTCGTGGTGGAGCTGGCCGACCAGCTCGTCCTGCGGCTCCTCCGCTTCAGGCGCTGAGCGCGTCGCGCAGCAGCTCAGCCGGGTGGTGGGCGGTACGGCCGGCGGTGTCGGCGATCTGGGCGCGGCAGGACGTGCCGGCGGCAGCGATGTGGGTCTCCGGGGCTGCGGCGCGGACGGCGGGCGCGAGGACCCGCTCGGCCATCGCCCGCGACACGCCGACGTGCTCGGCCTCGTAGCCGAAGGCCCCGGCCATCCCGCAGCACCCGGCATCGAGCGGCGCGACTTCGAAGCCGGCCGCCTCCAGGCACGCCACGCTCGGGGCGATTCCGCTGAGGGCTTTCTGGTGGCAGTGCCCGTGGAGCAGCACGCGCCCGCCCTCGCGCCACGGCAACGCCTCGAACACATCGGCGCGCGCAGCGACGAGCTCCTCGAACGTGACGGCGGCAGCAGCCACGGCCTGCGCGCTCGGGTCCTCGGGGAAGAAGGCGAGGAACTCGTCGCGGAGCGTCAAGATGCAGCTCGGCTCGAGGCCGACGATCGGGAGGCCAGCCTCGGCGTAGGGCGCGAGCGTGTCAATGGCCTCGCGGGCGAGCGCCTTCGCCTGGTCGAGGATGCCTTTCGAGAGGTACGTCCGCCCGCAGCAGCGGTAGGGCGGGACGGCGACGGCGAAGCCCGCTGCCTCCAGCACCGCCTCGGCGGCGCGCGCCACCTCCGGCTCCATGAAGCGGGTGAACGTGTCGGCGTAGAGGACGACCCCCCGTTCGGCTTGTGGTCGCTCCGGGACACGTCCCTGCGCTCCCAGCTGCACCGAACTGTCCCCCTCGACGAGGGGGACAGCTTCCCGATTCTTGAGCGAAGCGATGGATCGGGAAGCGGGGGGTCCGAACGGATGCCGGGCAAACGTCGGGAGGGCGCGCTCGGTGGTGAGACCGAGGCGCTTCAGGGTGGCCCGCGCCGGGGCCGAGGTACCGGCGCGGTTGACGAGCGGGGCGAGGGGGCCGGCGACGCGGCGGGCGAGGCGCGGCAGGTTCGCCAGCAGCCTCGTGCGCAGCGGCATCGGGTTCGCCTTCCAGTATTCGTGCTGCCACGCGGCCTTGAGCTTCGCCATGTCCACCGAGGCCGGGCACTCGGCGCGGCAGGCCTTGCACGAGATGCAGAGGTCCATCACGTCCTGCATCTCCGGCCCGGTGAGGGTCTCGGGCGGGAGCGCGCCCGAGAGCGCGAGGCGGAGCGCGTTGGCCCGGCCGCGCGTCGAGTCTTTTTCCTCGCGGGTGACCATGAAGCTCGGGCACATCGTCCCGGCGTCGCGCTTGCGGCACTGCCCGTTGCCGTTGCACGCCTCGGCCGCCGCGGCGAACCCGCCGGGGCCGAAGTCGAGGTCGGTGAAGAGCGGGATCGTGGCGTAGGCCGGGCCGTAGCGGAGGTGCTCCGTCATCGGCGGGGCTTCAACGACGCGGTTCGGGTTGAACCGGCGCTCGGGGTCGAAGGCGTCCTTCACGGCGCAGTAGGCGGCGTAGAGGTCCGCGCCGTAGAAGCTCTGCGCGAGCCAGCTCCGGGCGAGGCCGTCGCCGTGCTCGGAGGCGATGATGCCGCCGTACTCCTTGACGAGGTCGGCCGAGGCGGCGGCGACGCGCTCCATCGCCGCGACGTCGGCGGCGCGCTTGATGTCGAGGAAGGGGCGGACGTGGAGGCAGCCGGCCGAGGCGTGGGCGTAGACGATGGCCTCGGTGCCGGCCTCGGCCAGGACGCCTTCGAGCCGGGTGATGTAGTCCGGCAGGTGGGCCACCGGCACGGCGGCGTCCTCGATGAAGGCCTGCGCCTGCACCGGCAGCCGGGCGCTCATGGCGAGGCCGAGGCCGACCTTGCGCACGTCCCACACGTCGCGGATCTGCGCGTCGAGCAAACAGGTCGTGATCGTGCCGCCGCCGAGCGTCCGGGTCAGCTCGGCCAGCTTCGCCGCCAACTCGGCGTCGGTGTCGCCGTAGTACTCGACGATCAGCAGCGCCGCCGGGTCGCCCTCGACGAAGTGGAGCTTGGGGCGGTACTCCTCGACGGCGCGGGCGCGGTGGAGCGCGATCCGGTCGAAGAGCTCGACCGCCGCCGGGTCGGTCTCGAGGATCGGCTCGACGGCTTCGAGCGCGGCGCGGCGGCTCTCGAAGTGCGCCACCCCGAGCGCCGTCCGCCGGGGCTTTTCCACGAGGCCGAGCATGACCGAGGTCGTAAAGGCGAGCGTGCCCTCGCTGCCGCAGAGCAGGTGGGCGAGGTTGCGCGTGCTGCCAGCCCCGTCGCCTCCCCCGCCGAGCAGCCGTTCGAGCCGGTAGCCGCCGGCGCGCCGCCACCAGCCGGGCGTGTCGCGCTGGACCGCGTCGCCGTGCTCGGCGAGCAGCGCGTCGAGGCGGCGGTAGAGGTCGCCCTCGGTCCCGCCGAGCGCCAGCTTGTGCTGCCAGCCCGCCGCGTCGAGCGCGCCGAACGCCACCGGCGTGCCGTCGGGCAGGAACGCCTTGATCCGGCGGACGTGGTCCACGACCGAGCCGTAGCGGACCGAGTGGGTGCCCGTGGCGTTGGTGCCGACCATCCCGCCGAGCGTGGCGCGGCTCGACGACGCCGGGTCCGGCCCGACCATCAGCCCGAGCGGGGCCAGCACCGCGTTGAGCCGGTCGAGCACGACGCCCGGCCCGACCGTCACCGTCCGCGCCTCGGCGTTGATCTCCCCGATCCCGTCGAGCCACCGCGACGTGTCGATCACGAGCGCCGCCCCGACTGCGCTCCCGGCGAGGCTCGACCCGCTCCCACGCGGCAGGACCGGAATCCCAAAGCGCGCCGCCTCCTCAATGGCAGCTTGCACGTCGTCCGTGTGGCGCGGCAGGAGGACGCCGACCGGCTCGACCTGGTACATCGAGGCGTCGGTGGCGTAGAGCGCCCGCGTCATCCGGTCGAGCCGGAGAGCCTGCCCCGGACCTGATCCGGGGTCGTCCACGAGGCGGGGGCGGAGGGCGGCGGCGAAGTCGGCGAGGAGCGTGGCGGCAGGCATGGCCGATTATACCTCAGACGCCTTGGCGCGTTCGGATAAAATCAGGCAGCCCGGCTTCGACGGGTGGTCCCGGACGAGGCGGGCGCTCGGCACCCCGCGCAGGAGCCAGAGGATGAGCGCGTCGCCGCCGGCGGCGAGCGTGAAGAAGACCCCGAACCAGAACACGTCGCCGAGCGCGAGAGCCAAGCCGACGAGCGCCGGGACGAGGCCGAGCAGGAGGCCGGGCGTCGCCGCGCCGAGGCGGTAGGCCCGCGCCGGCATCGCCGCCGAGCAGTGGGCGTAGGGTGTGAGCGTCTTGAGCTGGAACCCGAAGCGGACCGTCCCCGCCGGTGCCCCGGCCAGCCGCCACGCGATCCCGTGCAGCGCCTCGTGGACGACCACACCCGCGACGAAGACCAGCAGGAATCGCCACAGCGGGTCCACGAGCGCTTCGAACCCGCTGCCGAGTGCGCCCCAGCCCCAGACCATGCCGTAGGCACCGACGAGCGCGACGAGCGCCGGCAGCACAAACGCGAGGGCGTATCCGTTGGCCGCCGCAACCGACGCCGTCCGGTCCTCGCCGTCGGTGATTCTGTGCGTTTCCATCGCTGTGGTTGATGCCGGCGTAGGGGCGAACCCATGTGTTCGCCCTGGTCGGGCATGGCGTGAGGGCCGGACATGGCACGCCATGTCCCTACGGGTGCCGAGAGGGAGACCGATACCAGTTTCCAGAACAACACCCCGTCCGGTCACACCTCGATCTCGACGCCCTGCCGGGGCAGGACGACCTCGGTGCCGGGGTACAGCCGCTGGATCGTGTCGCGCATCCAGTGCTTGGCGGCGGTCTCGCCGTGGACCAGGACGACCTTCTTCGGGCGGAGCCTCCCGACGAGCTCGACGAGGTCCTGCCGGTGCGAGTGCCCGCTGAAGCGGAAGCGCCGGACCTCGGCGCGGACGGGCTGCGCCTCGGCCCCGTTCGTCGCGTCGAGGACGACCTCGGTGCCCTCGGCGGCGGCTTTTTGCAGCCGGTCGCCGGGGGAGCCTTCCTTCGAGAAGCCGACGAAGAAGATGCCGTGGCGCTCGTCCTCGACGAGCTGCTGGGCGAGCTTGTTCGAGAGCGTCCGCTCGAAGAGCATCCCGCTGGAGGTGACGTGGATGCTCGGCTCGGCGAGGGCGGCGCGGGCGCGGTCGTCGCTGCGCGGGAAGCGCTGCTGCTCGACGCCGAAGACCTCGAACTCGGGGTCGAGCCGGGGCGAGGCCAGGCGCGTCCGGTCGTAGAGGTCGGCGACCGCGCGCATCTGGCCGTTGGTGTAGACCGGCGTCGCTGCCGGGATGACGCCGCGGCGCTTGTAGCGGTCGAGCAGCGCCAGCATCTCCTGGGCGCGGCCGAGCGCGAAGACGGGCACCAGGACCGTCCCGCCGCGCCCGAGCGTCCGGGCGATGGCCTCGCCGAAGAGCTTTTCTTGCTCGCGTCGCGTGGTCCGCTCGGCCTCCTCGTCGGACCCCAGCGTGGACTCCAAGAGGAGCGCGTCAACGGGGCCGTCGGGGTACTCGCCGCCGGGGAGGATCGTCTGCGAGCGGAGGTGGGTGTCGCTCGTGTAGAAGATGCGACGGTGCTGCCCGTCCTCCTCAGCTTCGAGCAGGATACCAGCGGCCCCGAGGACGTGCCCGGCGTGGTAGAACCGGCCCGTGACGGGGGTCTCGCCCTTCGCCCCCGTCAGGTCGAAGTCGGTGTCGAGGAGGTGGCCTTCGTAGAGGTAGCCGAGGGCCTCGACGGTCTCGGCGTCGAAGAGCGGCGGGGCGGTCGTCGAGCCTTCGAGCAGGCGGCGGCGCTGGAGCCGGGCCGACGACGGCAACAGCACCTCGGCCAGCATCTGGGTCGGCTGCGTCATGTGGACGCCGACGTGGGGGAGTTGCTGGACGAGGACCGGGAGCGCGCCGAGGTGGTCGTGGTGGGCGTGGGTGACGAGGACGTGGTCCACCGGGCGGCCCATCCGGTCGCGGATCAGGCTCAGCTCGGGCAGGCTCTCGGTGCCGTCGGCCTCGGGGTCCACGCCGGCATCGAGGACGAGGCCGGTGCCGGCGAGGAGGAGGTAGTGGCAGCTTGCGCCGATGTCGCTGGTGCTTCCCAGCGCGAGGTATCGCATCAAAGAGTCGGTCAGTGAGGGGTGCGCGCTCTAATCCCCCCGCCCGGCGCAGGTTCTCCCGGCTCCGGCACGCTCCCCCAATCTTCACGCCGGAGCCGGCGTGAGAGGAGGAGCGCGTGGGAAACGGGGAATGGGGGTGTGACTCGGCCCTGGCCCAGCCCTCACCCCCATTCCTTTAGGCCTCGTAAGACCCTACCGCGCGACCACGACCGGCAGCGCCGCGTGCCGCGCGCCAGTCCGGGCGCGGACGACGTAGACGCCGCTCGCCGCCCCGCGCGCGTCCCACGTTACGCGGTGGCTTCCTGCTGTCCGCTGGCCGTCCACGAGCGTGGCGACCCGGCGGCCCACGGTGTCGTAGACCTCGACCGTCACGGCTCCGGCCTCGGGGAGCGCCAGCTCGAACGTCGTCTGCGAGGCGAAGGGGTTGGGGTAGTTCCGGCGGAGCGCAAAGGTCAGCGCTGCGGCAGCGTCCTCGGCGGCAACGGTCGGCGTGACGGTGAGCTCGACCGGCAGGGCGAGCGTCGTCCCGTTCAGCCCGAGGTCCGTCGTCACCTCGAGCGTGTCGGTATAGGTGCCGGGCTGCAGGCCGCTGGCATCGAACGTCAGGATCACCTCGACCGAGCTTTCGGCCGGGATCGTGTCCTGCACCGGGAACACGCCCGTCACGAACCCTTCCGGTGTTCCCCCGTCGGCGAAGGCCGGGAACGAGAAAGCGACCGGCTGGTCGGTGTCGTTCGAGATTGTTACCGTCTTGGTCCCCGTCTCCCCGGCTTCGAGCGAATCGGAGGCCAGCGTCGGGGTGAAGGCGACGAACGAGTCGGCAGCGCGTCCGCTGAGGCGGAACGAGGCGTCGAGGCCACCGCGGTCGTCGTCGCAGGCGCTGAGCGGAGTCCAGGTCGTACACCCGGTGCCGAAGGCGTTGCCGGGGTTCCGCCAATGCACCTCGGCCCCGATAGGCGTCGTGGTCGCCTGCGTGATCCAATACCACTGCTGCGCCTCGCTGCCCGCGTCCATGTCTACGACGAAGCTGACCCAGTACGTCCCCTCGGAGAAGATCATGGAGGGCGACAACGTCACCGACAGATTGCCCTCGTCATCGCTGTCCACAGAGAGGTCGTTGTACTTCACGATCCGGGTTCCGGGACTGCCCGCCTCGTCGGTGTAAAAGTACACATCCACGAGCTCGGCCATGTCCGCCCCCATGCTGTACCTCCCGAGGACGGTGACCTCGCTCACGCTCCACATCGTGTCGGCGGGCACGGTGAAGTCGTCGCCCCCCTGGCTGTTGAGCCCCGAAAACGACTTCTCGAACTCCTGCGAGGGGAAGCTCTGGTCGGAGGGATTGTCCGTTTGGTCGTGGAGCACCTCGGCCCCGCCACGCGGCGCGGCGAGAGCGGACGGCTGCCAGGGCGATTCCGGGTGCATGACCGGGAAGCTCTGGGCTGCCAGGCCGGTGGAGGTCAAGGCGAGCAGGGCTACGAGAATCCAGCGGGGTGGCAAGGCGTGCATAGTGTTAGGCTGTTAGTGCTTGAATG